>JALSLV010000048.1 GCA_026988115.1 Lysobacterales bacterium
GGTTTTTGCTTAGGCAAAAAATGGGGCTAGCCCCAAACCCCAAAGTATTTATAAAACCAAAATAGGGATGTCATTGTTGGGAGTTAGAAAAATTATGCTATAATATAAATACAGTACAGGTAGAAGTACCGATGGCTGTATACTGAAATAGAAAGCCATGCGTATAAGCATGGCTTTTTTATTGCGTTAAAAAAATTATTGTTTATACTAAAATGTGTAAAGAATGTACCTTAACAACTGTAAACCATGTACCTTTGCTATACATGTGGGCTTGCGTGAAAATACTTTCCAGAAGTATTTTTGATGTGCATAGGAAGGTCATAAAAACCGTGGTTACCTTATTGATGATGAGGCTTTTTATGAATTTTCTAGGTATATTAAGGACTTGTGCTAGCATCCTATTTTCTATATCGGGATTTGGGTAATACACAGGTTTCTCAATAAAAAAAGACTGATACAAGAAAACGTAAAAAAAACCTGCATCAGTCTTTACTTGACAAAGTTCTTGTATGAGAGATTATTCCAAACTCTCAGAAACTTTATTTCTTATTAATTTGAAAAGTATATAATTAACCCAAAACAAATGTATTTTAATAAGAAAATGTATTATACAACTATTTATTTTGTTATTATTAAGTGTGTACAATAATGCGCACGTAATTTAAATGAATCTAATCAACAAACAGCAACAAAAACCAATACAATTACAGGTGGCGTTAGTCCCTGTTTGTAAAATGGTCTTACGATTTGGACTGCATTTCAATGAATTTACTAGAAATATACAAAAAGCTTATATACAAGCAGCTAAAGAGATCTTACTTGATACCGATATAAAACCAAATTTACAAGCGATTGCAATTAAGACAGGTATGGATCGAAGAACAATTGCAGAGCACATTAATAATAGTGATAAATCTTATTCAAACCCATTAAATAAAATGGATATGCTTATAGCTCAATTACAAAGACATTGTACTAAGACCGAAAATAATGAGTTTACACATAAGCAATTGAAGGGCATTATTGATTCTATTTACGGAGGTCATATTCGTTCGGGTGCAATTTCAAAAGAATTAATTTCAAATAATATAATTATCCAACTTAAAAACAAGCTATTTAAACTTAACTTAACGGTTCAACAGCAACTTGAAGAAATTAGTCTCATGGCAAATGAAGTGGATTATACGGCAAAACGGTTATTCCAAACTTATTATAAAAACATGTTTAAACCTTTAAATTCTCAGACAAAAAATTTATTACAGTCCAGCAGTTACTCGACAAAAATACCTCCACGAAATCATCAAAAGGTTAATGAATTAATACAAAAAGAATTGCGTCAATCGGAGAATAATATTAACTTAATTCTAAAAAAATACGGATCAAATCTACCTGAAGGGACTTTTTCAGAAATTGGAGCCAGCCAATTTCAATTTGATTCTACTTCTTAAGTTTCACTACGTTATTGACTTGTATTCTCTTTTTTTGAGCTGCGTCATGGTTTTTAACACAACTCTACTGATACAATACGAACTTATTTACACACGATAGGGTTTAATTATGTACAAGTATATTGCATTTTTTTTAATATTGACTTATCAATTTACAGTGTCTTCACACGCGGACACTCTTTTAATAGAAGAAATTAACAAAATCAGCAGTGTTGAGAAACCAACTCGTGGTATGACGATGACTCAAGTTGTGAGCAAATTTGGTGAGCCTCAGGTTAAAAAAAAGGCTGTTGGTAAACCGCCAATTACCCAATGGGTCTACAATGATTTTATTGTCTATTTTGAAAACCGGTGGGTCATTCAAGCAGTTGTGGTAAAAAAGGATAAAGCGTTAAATTAATCCTAATTCTAATGCTTTTAACACGGCACGAGTTCGGTCACGAACACCAATTTTTGATAAAATATTGGAAACATGGTTCTTAACAGTGCCTTCAGCAACGAAGAGTGAACTCGCGATTTCTTTATTGCTGTGACCGCCTGCCATTAACCTTAAAATTTCTGTTTCGCGTGCAGTTAATGGATCAGGCCTTTCAAAACTGATAAAGTTATTTTTTAAATCTTCTACTCCTTCAAGAATCCTTTTGGTTATTTGGGGTCTTACCAAGGTTTTGCCTGCTGCTACTTGCTTTATTCCGTCGACTAAATCCTCCAATGGCACATCTTTAAGCAGATATCCCATCGCTCCAGACTTGACACCCGCTAAAACGAGCTCATCATCATCAAAAGTTGTCAAAATAATTGTTGGTGGCAGCTGATTTTTTTGTTTTAACTCATGCAATACATCCAACCCAGACATTTTGGGCATTCTCATGTCTAACAACACCACATCTGGCTTCACTTCAGGAATATTTTCAACAGCCATTTTGCCCCCATCTGCTTCGCCAACGACTTCGATTCCTTCAGCAATTTCTAATAAGGCACGAACACCTTGGCGAACTAAATTTTGATCATCAACCAAATAGACTTTTATCATAACTAACCCACATTAAATATTATTTTTATACCAAACCCTTTCTTGTTAGAAAGAATCTCAATAGCTCCATTAAACTGTTTCACTCTTTCTCTAATTCCAGTTAATCCATTACCTTCTTCAATAGACATTCTATGCCCTACCCCATCATCTTTAATTTCTATGATAATCAATTCATCAATTTGATCAAATTTTAACCAAAGATTATCCGCTTTTGCATGTTTGATGCAATTAGTTATTAGTTCTTGAGTGCATCTTAACATTGTTTGAGCTAATTTCGAATCTTCAATAGTATAGTCCTTATCAATATCAAGATGAAGCTTTAATCGGGGAATACCATCAGTTAATTCCCTTAATGCTTGAGCAAAATTCAAGTTGCCCTTACCTCTAAAGGAGCTCACAACATCTCTGACATCGCTTAGTAGCAAGCGAGCAATGCTCTGAGCTTTTTTGACTTGTCGTTTTGCCTTTCCATCAGTTATGTGTGTGGCAACTTCTAAATTTAAGCTTAAAGCGGTCAAATGATGTCCAATTAAATCATGCAATTCACGTGAAATTCTTAACCGTTCATTAATGCGCGAGCTTTCAGTGAGTAAAACTTGGGTTGCCCTAAGTTCTGAGTTTAATTTCCTGAGTTCTTCCTTCGCATTTTGCTGTTTAAAGCCAACGTAGGATAGCACGTACGAAAAAGCAGAAATGCCTAACCAGAAAAAAATAAAGAACAAGTTGTCAAACTGATAACTATCATGTTTTACAAATTCATCTTGACCAGAAAACATTTGCCACGCTATCAATATATTTTGCAGAACTAATATGATTAAGCCCTGATAAACACTCATCAACCAGGGCAATAAAATTGTGATAATAAGCGAATAAAACAACCCTGTAATGCTAAATGTAGACCAATTGATAATATAGATAACAGCAATCATCGCCAGCAGCAATATCCATTCATCAATAGTTAATTTTGACTGACCTAGGTTGCGTGTAAGAATTAAAAAACCAATGCCAAAAGAAACATGAGATAAAAACCACAGGATACTGTAAGAATTTAACCAATTATCGTCTAAATATATTTTGGCTACAATTGGTATTGTTAGACTTAACCATATAAAAAGACCCGCTAGCCTAAATAAAGAAATATGAGAAAATCGATAAATCACAGAAGTTCATTAAAACTATCGATAATGCCATCTGGATTCGCAAATGAAATATTTTCGCCATGATTATAGCCATAACTTACTGCTATGACATCACAAGTTGCATTTCGAGCAGCAGCGATATCGTGTTGTGAATCACCTATCATTAAGCAGTCTTTCATAGGAACATTAAGCTTTTTACTGGCATAAACTAAAGGCCACTTGTTTGGTTTTTTAAACTCAACATTATCACCTGCACAAACTACACTAAAGAACTGACTTATCATATTTTGTTGCAATAAAAACTCTGTGAATTCTAAGGGTTTATTTGTAATGCACGCTATTTTAATATTATTTGCTAATAGTTTAACAAGCAACTCTTTAACATGAGGAAACAAAGTACTGTATTCACCAACACAATCTCGGTAAGCATTTGAGAATAATTCAAATGCTTTATTCAATTCTTTTTGATTTGCTTGTATGCTATTAAACTCAAGGGCTCTTTCAACTAATTTTAGAGTACCATTACCTATCCAGTTTTTAATATCTTGCAAATCAGGGTTTTTCAAACCTAATTTCTGAGCCATTGAATTGATTGCGTAGGATAAATCCTTTGCTGAGTCAATAAGCGTCCCATCCAAATCAAAAAATACGGCTTTATAGTTAAATATATTTTTCACTTGATTGCCTTTTTCACTCTGTATTTGCCTTTACCTATTTTATCTAAGCTTGAATTTTCAGTATCTATCGTTGGAAACAACCAGTATTTATTTAAAAATAACATCCCTCGTTTCTTTCTTATTACCACTTGAACCTCTCCAAATATATAAATCACATCACCTTTATAGAGGTCAGAAATATTGATACTTTTATCTATAAAATGACCTTTATTAATTTTTTTTTCTACGCCTTTACGTTTCAATAAAAGCTCATCTGACACTTTAATTATTTTAATTTCATTAGCTAATTGTTCTGGTGTATTAAATGCAGCAATATCTTTAGCTAACAACTCCGCATCAACTATCATGTAATGATTTGGTTTAATTAATTTCAATCCTTTTGACTGAAATGGAATATTATGTTTATATTGATATGTGTAAATGTACTTTCCTTTTGAACGTTCTATAAATAGTTTTGCATTTGTTGATATAATTACATCATTCAGTAAGAGTTGATGCGGTTTTAAAGATTTGTTTATTGATACAACTCTTCTACGGTATTGTTTATTTGTTTGTTTCTTTGCTTTTTCAGTACTCCTAGTAACAGATTTTGATTTTATTACTTGTGATTCGTTGAGGTTTCTTTGCGCAACTAATTTTTTCTTAATTGATTTTTTTACAACTTTTTTCAAAGTTCTTGACTTCGCGTGTGAACCATTTGACTTTTTAACATTTTCGCTACTCACTTTCAATTTAGGTATTTCAAAAATAGGCATAATGTTTTCAATTTTGGGTGTTTCCGTTAGTTCATCACTCTCTATTTCTGATCGAATAACCTCATCAACAACATCTTTTTTATTGATGGAATCAGGCTCTGTTTGTTCAAAAGAATTAACTTGAGTCGATAGTGCTAAGGCAATTAATATAAGGAGTCGAGGCTTTTTTATAATTTTCATGTATTTATCTCAATAATATTTTTAGTTTTACCCTAAACCTCCATGTGTCAGTTTAAGTGGATCTAATAATTTTTCAAGTTCTTCACGATTTAAATCGGTATTTTCCAAAGCCACATCAATAACAGCCCTTCCCTCCTTATAGGCTTGTTTGGCTATTTTTGCGCCCAAATCATATCCGATAATGGCATTTAATGCAGTCACTAATATCGGATTTCGACTAACTGAATTAGCCACATTTTCTTTATTTACAACAAATCCTTTTATCGCATTATCTGCAAGCAAACCAATTGCGTTGGATAATATTTCTACACTCTGTAGAATGTTCAATGCTATTACAGGTAACATGACATTTAATTGAAAATTACCCGAGGCTCCTGCTACCGTTATGGTGGCATCGTTCCCGATGACCTGAGCACAAACCATAGCCATAGCCTCGGGTATAACTGGGTTGACCTTACCTGGCATAATACTACTGCCTGGTTGTAGGGATGGCAAAGCGATTTCACCAATACCTGCCAATGGTCCTGAATTCATCCAACGCAAATCATTGGCAATTTTCATCATAGTTGATGCCAGTGTTTTTAATTGCCCAGAAAGTTCAACAACATTATCTTGCGAGCCTATGCCTTCAAATTTATTATCCATACTGTGGAATGAAGTGCCCGTTTTTGCTGTTAACTGTGCAGCAAATTTGATTCCAAAATGTGGGTCTGCATTGATGCCAGTACCCACAGCAGTTCCACCCTGAGGTAAATAACTTAAGCGTTTTGCAGCAGCACTGATTCTTTGGTGATTGCGTTTAATTAAATCAGCCCAAGCCGTTAATTCTTGAGAGAATGTGACTGGCATGGCATCCATTAAATGGGTCCGACCCGTTTTGACTATGCCTTCGACTTCTTTGGCTTTTTCTCGGCAAACAGTTTCAATGTGTTCTAATGAAGGCAATAATTTTTCTCTCACCATTAGCACTGCACTCACTGCAATGGCAGTGGGTACTACATCATTGCTACTTTGTCCCATGTTGACGTCATCATTCGGATGAACGTGTGCAAGGTGAGCAATCACTTCATTACAATTCATATTTGAACTTGTTCCCGATCCTGTTTGAAACACGTCAATCGGAAAATGCGCGTCGTGTTTGCCTGTTTGCACTTGTTGCGCTGCAGCTATAATCGAATCAGCCGTTTGTTGCATCATTAATCCCAAAGAATGGTTTACATTTGCAGCCGATTCTTTAATTAAACCCAGTGCACGTATAAACTCTCTTGGCATAGACAAACCGCTTATTGGAAAGTTATTAACGGCTCTTTGTGTCTGTGCTCCATACAAAGCATGGGCAGGAACTTTTAATTCTCCCATACTGTCTTTTTCAATTCTGTATTTTATTTCTTCGCTCATAATAATTTCCTCTAACGGTATTTGGGTGTTGTTAAACCGTTGCTAAATCGCCTTTGTCTTGCAGCCAGGCTTTACGATCAGCTGCTCTTTTTTTGGATAACAACATATCTAACATTTGAAATGTTGTATCTCCTTCTTCTATACTTAATTGTAATAGTCTTCGTGTATCAGGATCAATTGCACTTTCTCTTAATTGAATGGGGTTCATTTCACCCAAACCTTTAAAACGAGTCACGCTAATTTTGCCTTTTAACTTATCACGCTCAATCTTATCTAAAATTTGATCTCGTTCAGGACCATCAAGAGCATAAAACTTCTTCTTGCCCACATCAATTCGATACAACGGAGGCATAGCAATATAAATATGCCCTGCCCGAACCAGCGCTTCAAAATGCCTTAAAAATAAAGCACACAGTAATGTTGAAATGTGCAATCCATCGGAATCAGCATCGGCCAAAACTATCACTTTACCATAACGCAATCCAGTTAAATCCGTACTGCCTGGATCAACGCCCATAGCCACTGCCAAATCATGCACTTCTTGCGACGCCATAACTTGAGATGAATCCACTTCCCAAGTATTAAGTATCTTACCACGCAATGGCATTATGGCTTGGTATTCTCGGTTGCGTGCTTGTTTGGCAGATCCTCCTGCAGAATCACCCTCTACAAGAAATATTTCTCCCATCATTGGGTCACTGCAACTGCAATCTGCCAGTTTTCCTGGTAAAGCAGGTCCTGAGGTGACTTTTTTGCGCACAACTTTTTTAATTTGTTTTAATCGATTTTGAGCTTTTTCAATTGCCATATTTGCAATTTGTTCACCCAACGCAACATTTTGACTTAACCACAAAACAAAAGCATCTTTAATCGAATTTGCAACAATTGATGCGATACTTCGTGAAGATAAACGCTCCTTAGTTTGACCACTAAATTGTGGGTCTTTCATCTTAACTGACAAAACGTAACTGACTCTATCCCAAACATCATCGGGTGCTAGTTTTAAATTTCGGGGCAATAAATTATGCGCTTCTGCAAATTCCCGGATTGAATCGGTCAAGCCGGTACGCAGTCCATTTACATGCGTTCCGCCTTGTGCCGTTGGGATTAGATTTACATAGCTTTCGGCTAAAACTTCGCCATCAGGTTTCCAACTGACAATCCAATCAACGGTTTCGCCATCGACAGTATTTGTTCCTTGAAAGCCCTCTTCAGGGATAATATAAGCCTCTTGTAATGCTTCCAGAAAATATTCTTGCAAGCCATCTGCATAAAACCATTTCTCATAGTCTTTGCCTTTTTCATCCCGAAATTCAACCGACAATCCTGGACATAAAACAGCTTTAGCTTTGAGTAATCTTTTGAGTTTTCTAATGGAAATTTGAATGGTGTCAAAATACTGTTTTTCAGGTTTAAAACGAACGCGTGTGCCTGTATTTTTTTGCCCTACAGTACCCACTTCAGTTAATTCTGAAACCATTTCTCCGTGTTCAAAGGCAATATTGTATTCTTTGCCTTCACGTTTTACCCAGACATCCAGTCGATCAGTTAAGGCATTAACAACCGAAACCCCTACTCCATGTAAACCGCCAGAAATAGCATAGTTTTTATCCGAAAATTTACCACCTGCGTGTAATTTAGTCAAAATTAATTCAACACCTGAGACGCCTTCTTCGGGATGAATGTCAACAGGCATGCCTCGACCATCATCAGAGACTTCAATATAACCGTCTTCTAGCAAGGTTACTTTAATGTTTTTTGCATACCCTGCTAAGGCTTCATCCACCGAATTATCAATCACTTCTTGGATAAGATGATTTGGCCTTGAAGTATCGGTATACATCCCAGGACGACGTTTGACAGGATCCAGTCCTGATAAGACCTCAATGTCACTTGATTGGTATTGCTTTGTCATAAATTATTCGTTAATCCACTTAATTGAACATCCCATACTTGGGATTTGTTGAGTGCTAATTTTACCATTATCAACCAATTCTTGCATAGCATTTACTAAGTCGCGAGGCAGTTCTTTATCACTGCGTTCTCTTCCTGCCGAATCAAGCCTACCACGGTAATGAAGCTTTCCTTTTTTATCCAAACCAAATATATCAGGCGTGCACACAGCTCCATAACTTTTCGCAACTTCTTGGGTATCATCCAATAAATAAGGAAAAGGATAGTTTTTGTCTTTGGCAACCTTTTGCATGTTTTCAAAAGAATCTTCTGGATAATCATTAACGTCATTGGACATAATAGCCACAACATTGACACCAAATTTTTTCATTGCAAGTGCATCATTAACAAGCACTTCTTGAATGGATTTAACATAGGGACAATGGTTGCAGATAAACATGACCACCAAACCGTTTTCTCCCATGCATTTTTCTCTATTCCAATACTGATTATCAACGCCCAATAAATTGAAATCAGGCATCATTTTTCCAAGTTCAAGCTCGGGAGTATAAAGTAAAACCATTTAATTCTCTCCAGTAAACAAATCTTTAAAAATAACAAAAGAAGAGCAATAAGACAATGCAGTTAAAGAGATAATGCTCAGCATAAACAAACCCATGTAAACCAACAAAGCGACCTTAGAATTCTCTCCAAATATCACCACTAATACGGCAACTACCAACTTTAAGAATAAAACAACAAAGGCAATAAATACAACAAAAACCAGAGCATATAGGACAAAAGCAGATAGGTTTTTATAGACAGCATAGACGCTTAATTTCAATGCTTCTAATGCCGTTATTGAACTAAATGATAACAACGCAGGAGCCACCTGATTAACTGCCATTACAGGCAATAAAAATAACAAGTTAACGGTGACAAATTTAAACAACACAGGTGATGACAGTATTAGTGTAAAAGTAATTTCATCGCTTTTCTTGAGAAGTGTTACTGCATCCATCACTTCTTGATTAGAAACGCCCAATAGACTTAGTAATAAAGAACTAAATATTTGAGCAAAAATGATTAAGACAATGACGAGTAATCCGTAGCGAAATATATTCATTCGATTTAAATTATCCTTAGCTTTAACCAAATAGGCAAAAGACATGTTCATTCCTTTCTCAATATCGGCACATGCCATTGCCAGTCCTGCGGTAATTAAAGGAAAAACAACAACAAGTATAAGCTGAAACAGCGGAGACAATGCAAACAAAAAGAAAGTGAATGAAAACAATAACATTAAGGTGAGAAACCATTGACTTTTGTAAGCAAAAAAATACCGTGAACCTTGATTTATCCACTGCCACCCTCGTAAGGCTGATACTGTTTTGGGCTGATTTATTTTCATTGTTGTTAAAATTTAAGCTCATCAATGATTTGATTTCTCGTTTTTGAAAAAACAACATAGTTTATGGCCATGTCTCTATCCAGAGTTATAAAGAACAACTCGTCTTCTGGATATTTTTTAACAAATGCTTGAATATCACTGCTTTTGCTTTTAAATTTGTTCATCATGCTTTCAACGGATAATGCAGAGGACTCTATAATGCTAAATTCAGTCAATGGCAACATATCTGCATAGGATTCATAAATATCAGATTTTAATTGAGGAATATAAGCCAACTTAGGTTTTGAAAAGAAACTTGTTTTAAGCTCCTTGGATTTTAACTGTTCTTCGTGAGCATACCTCTCAACTAAGTAATTAAATCGCCCTTCTGCAAATACTATAATCGATGAACGCCCGTTATAGATTGAATAAATACCATAACTCAATGCACAGATTTGCAATAATACAACCAACGATATATCAATACGCAGATGTTTTAATGACTTTTTCTTACTAAAAACTATAAATGTTAATGCAGGTCCTACTATTACGTCAATTAAGACTAATAGTTTCAAAGGCTCTACAACATGAGCAATGGAATACAAAGGCTTTGGGTACCAAATAAAAAATACAATTCCAATAAATAAGCCAATGACTATTATGCTTATAGAAAGATGAATTAATGCGGCTTTAAATCGTGTCATGGTCTTTTATAAATAAGTTGAGTTTCGAATCACTCACTTTAACAAATGAGTCATCTTTTAACAACCTCTTATAATCCAATCGTTCAAACTTTTCATCAAAAAAATGCACGGCTTTTAATATCTTAAATGCATCAAACCATTGATGAATAAATTGTTGCCATCTACGGTTTGAGCTTATCTGTTTTTGGCTTTTTGAAAAAACCGTTTGGCAATTAAAAAAATGGTATAATTTTTGTAAAAAAGCATCTTTTGGTTTTATAATAGTTAACTGTCCTTGCTTCCATAAGGAATCCAAAAATTCTTTCCATAATTTTAAATAAATAAAGCATTGAGGATTGTAATAACCATAATCACTCCAATCCTCAAGACGACTAATTTTCAAAAGTGCTGGACCTGTACCAAATGGAACCCTATCTGAAAATCTTGAACGGATTTGAATAACACAATCATCGACCTGGTATTTTATAGGTTTGACTTTTGCCAGTTTATTTAATAAATAAAAATCCTCGCCCGCATTTTTTTTTGGAAAACCACGGACTTGTGCGTAAGACTCCATTGATACAATCAAAGCACTGCCTAGAGGAATGTACGCATAACCGACTTGTCCATATTCAATACCAGCTAAATAATAACGCATTTTAAAATCATACAAATATTGTAAGTCAGAAAGCCTGGGATTATCACTGATGTGATTAAAGTCTAAAACGACTGCTGAATAATGTCTTTGCAATGATTTGATTTGTGAAAAATAATTCCTTGGCAAAACCACATCCGCATCGGTTGAAAATATCCATGGAAATTCAACTAATCCTTGAGCATATAAGGACAAAGCACAATCTGCCCCGATTTTTCTCGCCAAGCCCACGCCTTGTTTTGGGTTGATTTGCAATCCATCAGAATTTCTGTCCACCAATAAAATATCCTGCAACTCATTGTATTTTAACAGTTTAATATTATTACTGATGCGAACTTGAGACAAACAATTCTCGTGCAGATAATCGATTAATAATTGATTTTCTTGTTGCCAGTCATCCTGACCAATGGGAGTGTTCACCACCAGAATAATTAAACAGTTGTCTTTTATTGACCTAAAAACAGAGTCAAGGAAATTGTATTTTTCGCGACAAAGGGGAATAACAACAACGTAATCGTATGGATTGCTAAAATGCTGAAGTTGTTGAGACTCAACCTCTGCATAGGTGCTAAGGTATTGCTGTAAAGCCTTACTTTTTATCTTTTTCAAGCGTATCAATTTCCGAAACCCAATGATTAATAAATTCCTTAGAGAGTTGTTTGCCCCTGTTATCAAGTAAGTTCAATTCATGATTTTTATAATGTATTGAATTTTCTGTAGCAATCAATTCTGAGTTTTCTTGGTGTAATTTTAGCAATAAAGCACCTTCAAAACTTTCCTGAAAAATGTTATCAAAAAATGACACGGAAAACTCATGAATTATTGAAGTATCTACTCCTCCATTGTTTGTTCCTCCATCATCAACCAACTCTAACTGCAATACAGCAACACCTTCATTTGAGGTTAAATCTAAAGTTAAAGTACCATCATTACCAACATCAGTTGTTGCAGGCACGAGAATCGAATCCGTATCAGAAATTATTGATAAATTAAAATGGTCAACTGATTGAGTCATATTCTCCAGGGGACCAAGGTTAATATTATTAGCAAAGTTAGGAAATTGAACAAGTAAGTTAGGAGGAGTAATAAATGGAAAAGACACAATATTACTGGAATCATCAAAAGAAGGTTGGTCATTGACAGGCGTGACATTAATTGACAAAGATGAAGGCACAACACTAAAACCATCGCTAACTGCAAACGAGAACATTGCCACCCCAAAAGTATTGGCAGGAGGAGTGTAATTTAGAGTTCCATCACCATTAATAATTAAAGAACCACCAATACCACCTATTGGGTCATAGGTGCCTGGCACCACGATGAACAGTGCATCATTGTCAAAGTCATTAACTAAGACTCCATCATCATTGTTGTCATTAACATCACCATTGACATCATCAGCAAATAATACAGAATCTTCGAGTACTACATAAGAATCCGTAATAACAATAGGTGAATTATTGCATGTAAGTTGTATGTCCAGTGCATCTGCTGCGGCAATCAATCCTGTACCATCACCATTTGTGCCTCCCGAAACAGTGCAAGTTTGATCAGGGCTTGTGGGCTGATTTAAAACCGTTACATTGTAGTTTGTTAAATCTGCCAATTTGGCTGGAAAAACAAAAACACCATTAGCAGAAACCACTAAATCATCGGTAAAGTTATTTTGCAAAGTAACCGAAGAAACTCCAAGACCTGAAATATTGCCACCAATGGAAAAAAGTTGACCCACAACAATAGAGCCATCTTGTGAACCTAATGCTGGTATCGAGTTAGAAGCAGCATCCGAATAATCCTCAGCAATGATAGTTAAAGGATAAGTAAAAGGAATTGCCGAACCAGGAGAAACAGTAAATTCTAAAAACCCCATCGAACCACTAGGCAACTCATTTAGTCCAAAATCAATCACCAACAACCTTACATAAGTGCCTTTGTCACTGCAAGAAACACCGATACCTCCAAGGTTTCCACAGCCACCAGTAGCTAAAGTAAGCACGGTATTATCAAAAGAAACATCTACTTGTAAAGCAACAACTCCAGAACCGGTTCCAATATAATCAATTGGGATAGAGACCGTATCTCCTAGTTCGGCGAATGCAGATCCAACAACTACAGCAGGTTGAGCATGTATCTCAAGGGATATAAATAAAAATAAAATAAATACAAAAATTTTAGTCATGGGTTCCTCTGTTATATTAGCATTCCCTAATTAAAATTTTACTGCATCAACTTATTGATTGCAATTTTATTTCTCTTTTATTCCCACTCAATAGTCGCAGGTGGCTTAGATGAGATGTCATAAACCACACGGGAAACTTTATCTATCTCATTGATAATGCGCGTAGAAACATGTTCTAAAAATTCATAGGGTAAATGTGCCCATCTGGCAGTCATGAAATCAATTGTTTCAACAGCTCGCAAAGCAATCACGTATTGGTAACGCCTAGCATCACCCACCACACCAACGGATTTTACGGGTAAAAATACGGCAAAAGCTTGGGATGTTTTATCGTACAAATCCCATTTGACTAATTCTGTGATAAAAATATGATCCGCTTTGGCCAAAATTTGTGCATACTTTTGTTTCACTTCACCCAAAATCCTTACACCTAAACCAGGTCCAGGAAAAGGATGACGATAAACCATGGCTTTGGGCAAACCTAATGCTACGCCCATTTTGCGTACTTCATCTTTAAACAAATCACGCAATGGTTCGAGTAATTTCAAGTTCATATCCGCAGGTAAGCCACCCACATTGTGGTGCGATTTAATTACATGCGATTTGCCTGTTTTTGAGGCGGCTGATTCAATGACATCGGGATATATTGTGCCTTGAGCTAACCATTTAACGTTATCTAATTTTCGCGCTTCTTCTTCAAATATTTTGATAAACAAGCCCCCAATGATTTTACGTTTTTTCTCAGGATCTGCCTCACCTTTAAGTGCATCGTAATACCTTTCTTGCGCATTAACACGAATCACATGAATGTCCATGCCATCTGCCATGGTTTGCATGACCTGATCGCCCTCTTTATAGCGTAATAAACCCGTATCCACGAACACACAGACTAGGTTATCGCCAATCGCCTGATGCAATAAAGCTGCCACAACTGACGAATCCACGCCACCTGACAATCCCAATAACACCTTATCATTGCCTGCTTGTTTTTTTATGCTTTTTATGTGCGTTTGGATAATATTATTGGTTTTCCATAGTTTTTCGCAAGCACAAATACCAAACAAAAAGCGTTCAAAAATCTTCCGCCCTTGAGTCGTGTGCTCCACTTCAGCATGAAATTGTAAACCATAGATTTGAGCATCACCGTTTTCAAATGATGTGATAGGAGCGGTTGCAGTTTTTGAAGTGGCAACAAATCCCTCAGGCATCATATCCACCTTATCGCCATGACTCATCCATACATCTAAAAACCCCTGTTCTTTATCAAACAAACCCTGCAATAATGCCGATTTATTTGTCAATTCAACCTGTGCGTAACCAAACTCTTTTTCATCACTAGCAATAACCGAACCCCCAAAATGATGGGCAATGGCTTGCATGCCATAACAAATACCAAGAACAGGAATTTTTAAATCAAAAATTCTCCCATCCAACTGCGGGCCATCATCCAAATGCACCGATTCAGGGCCGCCCGATAAAACAATGCCTTTTGGATTAAATTCTTTAATCAACGCAAAATCCACATCCCAAGGCCAAACCTCACAGTAAACCCCCAACTCACGCACACGCCGTGCAATTAATTGGGTAAATTGCGACCCAAAGTCTAAGATTAATATTTTATTATTTTTTATGTTCATTTATTCTCTCACAGAGGCTCAGAGCGTTATATTTAGTTATCGTAGGTTGGTGTTGAGCTTGCGAAACCCAACAATTTATAAATTACATATAGCCTAAGATTAATATTTTATTGTTTTTTATGTTCATTTATTCTCTCACAGAGGCTCAGAGCGTTATATTTAGTTATCGTAGGTTGGTGTTGAGCTTGCGAAACCCAACAATTTATAAATTACATATAGCCAATGTTGGGTTTCGCAAGCTCAACACCAACCTACATTATTAGTTTCTTTTTATTCAATGCCGTAAGGTGGGTTTTCCCACCAATTTAATACTGTTTAATTATCGAAGCAACTTAAACACTGATGGTGGGCAAGCCCACTATTTAATATTTTACAAAATAATTACCTATTAATGAATCGATATAGAAGGTAATCTATGTCCTAGTCCGATAATTCGGTGCTTCTTTGGTTATATTAACATCATGCACATGGCTTTCGGACATGCCTGCATTGGTTATTTTCACCATTTCGGGTTTGCTTTTCATCTCTTGGATTGTTGCACAGCCGACATAACCCATTGAGGCCTTTAGGCCGCCCATGAGTTGGTGTACGACGGGTGATAATGCGCCTTTAAAAGCCACACGTCCTTCTATGCCTTCGGGGACGAGTTTTTCATTGTCGGTAACATCGTCTTGAAAATAGCGGTCTTTCGAGCCTAAATCCATTGCGCCAAGTGAGCCCATTCCACGATAAGATTTATAGGTTCGACCTTGGTATAGTTCCACTTCGCCTGGTGCTTCTTCAGTGCCTGCAAATAATCCACCTGCCATAATAACACTGGCACCAGCAGCGATAGCTTTTGCCACATCCCCTGAATAACGAATGCCTCCATCAGCGATTAAGGGAATGTTTTTGCCTTTTAGAGCTTTGGCAACATTATCAATGGCTGTAATTTGTGGAACGCCAACGCCTGCGACTATTCGGGTTGTACAGATTGATCCAGGACCAACCCCAACTTTTACACAATCGGCTCCTGCTTCAACTAAGGCTAATGCCGCTGCGCCTGTAGTGATATTACCTGCGATTATTTGCACATCTTTAAAATTTTGTCTGACCCATTTAACCCGATCCAGAACACCTTGCGAATGTCCATGAGCAGTATCAACCACCAATACATCAACGCCTGCTGCAACTAAAGCTGCACATCGCTCTTTCGTATCGCCCCCTGCTCCAACAGCTGCGGCGACAATCAATTGTTCTTGTGCATCTTTAACGGCATTAGGAAATTCTTTAGACTTTTGCATGTCTTTAACGGTAATCAGCCCTTTGAGTTCAAAATTATCATTGACCACCAACACTTTTTCAATGCGGTGCGTGTGTAATAATTGTTTAACAATTTCTGTTTCAGCTCCTTCTTTAACGGTCACTAAGTCTTCTTTGCGCGTCATAATATTGTAAACAGGATCCGTTAACACACGCTCAAATCGCATATCGCGACTGGTGACAATACCAACCAGTCCTGAATCATCCACTACAGGAACGCCAGAGATGCGATTTTTACGGGTGATTTCAAGCACTTGAGCAATACTGGTATCAGGTGTGACGGTTATTGGGTCTTTTATCACGCCTGCTTCGTGTTTTTTTACTTTTGCCACTTCAGCGGCTTGTTGCTCGATGCTAAGGTTCTTATGAATCACTCCGATTCCACCCAATTGTGCCATCGCAATAGCAAGGCGAGCTTCGGTTACGGTATCCATAGCGGCAGAAATCAAAGGAATATTTAGTTTGATTTTTTGCGTTAATTGAGTCGACAAATCGACATCTTTGGGTAAAATGTTTGAATAAGCTGGAACCAGCAAAACATCATCGAAAGTAAGGGCGTCAGAGATTATACGCATGATTTTTCTCCGAAAAAAGGGTTGAATTTAAAAAATTCGCCGCATTCTAACATAACAAAACAAAGATATTTAAATTGATGCACACAAATAACGGAAAAACACCTGAAAATGCCATAAAACCAAGCCAATTAAACCGTTTGGCAAAAAGCAGTTTAGAAAACAGCATCGGGAGCGTGTGGATTACTGGTGAAGTCACCAACGCCAGCGCTAACCAAAATTTACACATCTACTTTGCTTTAAAAGATGCAAGTGCCGCGGTTAATTGTGCTTTTTTTAAGAATGCTAATTTTTCCAATATCCGCATCAAAAATGGCGACAATGTGTTGGTTTATGGTCAAGTATCCTTATTTGAAAAGACAGGCAACTACCAGATTATTGTTAAACGTATTGAAAAATCAGGTGTAGGCGATCGAGCCAAAGCCTTTGCAGAACTCAAAGTACAACTTGAAGCCATGGGCTATTTTAGCCAAGAGAAAAAAAAGCCAATACCTAAAATCATAAACTCGCTGGCTATTGTCACCTCTCAAACATCGGCCGCTATTACAGATGTACTAAATGTAATTAAACGCCGCAACCCTTTATTAGATGTCTCCATTTATCACGCTAGCGTCCAAGGTGATAATGCTGTAGAAGAGATAATCGATGCCCTACTCACTGCCGATATTAACAATCACGACGTGATTTTACTGACTCGTGGTGGGGGTTCAATTGATGATTTATGGACTTTTAATGATGTCTCTATAGCCCAGACTTTATTTAACCTAGAAACACCTAGTGTTTCTGCCATCGGGCATGAAAGAGATAGTGCAATTACCGACTTAGTTGCCGATAGTTTTGCTATTACCCCAACTGCCGCAGCTGAAATGTTAACACCAGACATTAACAACCTAAAAATTAAGCTCAATCATAATTTACAAACCTTACAACAGCTAATTATTGCAACAATAAACAATAAATCACAACAAATAGACAATTCTTTTCATCAATTAGAAAAATCCCACCCACAAACAAAAATACAATTAGAAAAACAAAAGCTTAAAAGCACTAGTGAAAAACTTCAACAATTAATCACTCAATCTATTCAAACTAAATCCAGTCAACTCAGCCTTTCTAACAATTTTTTGAAACATTATGATTTCAATCTCAAGGAGCAAAAATCTAAACTTGATTATTTAAAAAACAACTTAACCCAATCCATTGAACACTCATTAGTTTATAAAAAAAACCAATTGCACAACCTTATGCTAACACTTAATACATTAAGTCCTTTATCAACATTATCAAGAGGTTACAGTATTACTTTAAAGTCCAGTGATAATACAATAATAACCGATCAATCTCAAATAAAAATTAATGATATAATCACAACACGACTCAAAAATGGAACAATTTGCTCCAAAGTTATCTCATAGCTATAAAACCTGTGAAGTAAAACATACCAAAGAGAAAACTTAAAGCAGAACTCCAAACAACAAACCAATTCACCTTTGATTTATTATAAATATAAAATGGTAAAATTACCAAACCTCTAAGTAAGTATACGGTGGCTATTATTTGTATGACCAATTTAAGGTAAGGCAATTCCACCATTAACCCTGCACCAGAAAATGCATACAATCCCCAACTAATCAAAACTGAAGCAATCAAAAATGTGATAATTCCAGGTATCCATGAACCCTTATCAGATAATCTTACCAACTTTTCACCTGCCCCAAAAAACTCATACAACTTAGCCCCTTTTACGATAATAAGCAAATGCAAAATACCAGCACATATACTTAAACAACCACCGATAATTAACCCATAATTCATATAAATTGCTCTCTTGTCATTTTCCCTATAAATACGGGTTTAAAATCTATTATCTCAAACTCACGTACATGGGACATATCACTCCACAAAATCTGGTGACCTTTTGTAAACGAAAACATCTTCACTTTTCTTTTAAAAACACCCCCTTCTTCATCTTTTTCTTGGCGTAATTTTCCAAATTTTATAACCATTCTTATTGCTGGCGGTGTTTTAAACTGTCCTTTAAATAGTGATTTCAACCAAAACCAGTTGCCATCATTAACGAACATTATTGTTGCCAATTGATTTTGCTTACTATTTTCTGGTATATTTTTGGTGAATTTTTCAAAAAATATACCCTTGTCTTTAGTTTTGATAATAACACTACCAATTGGTGTTACATGTGGAATTCCCTCTTTACTTACTGTAGCAATCGAACAATAAGTTGATTGCGCGATTAATGGTTTTATTTTCTTATTAAATATTTCATCTGTTATTTTCATAATTGTTCCATCTCATTTTTTTAATGTTAAACAAACTCTCTTAATTATTTATTGCATATTTCTCTGACATACCTTGAGGTATGTTAGTAAGCACTATAACATACTTTGAGGTATGCTGAGAAGTATTTAGTGAAACCTTAATACATCAGCTGCAAATAAAGCTGGTTTAACTAGCATTAGTATCAATTCAGTTAATAAAGTAAAAAACAGAATGAATTGTGACAACATAGAGGACGATAGTGCAAGTAAATACAAACAACAATAGGCAGGCTTGGCTAACATTAGGCTTAAGGACATTAGGTGAAGAAGGTTTAAGTTCATTAAAAATCAACGAACTTTGTTTAAAGCTAAACGTAACAAAAGGGTGCTTTTACCATTGGTTTAAATCAAAAGGCGACTATGAAGAGCAAATTTTAGGGTATTGGAAACACCGATTTACTCAACAATTTATAAAACTAGCAGAAGTAGGTGTAGATAATAAGCAAAAATTATCACTTTTATGCGAACAATGCATAAGCTCAACAATTAATGGTAATCGCTTAGAATTTGAAATCAATGCTTGGACTCAAAAAAATGAGAACGTTAAGGATTTTGTTCATAAAGTCTATAAGCAACGTTATACTTATTTATTAAAATTATTATCTGGCATATATACTAATGAAGATGAGATTAAAAAGCATGCCTTAATCATTTATTCATTAGTCGTTGGGATTGATTTTTTTTACCGAAAATTATCGCGTAAAGAACTTGAGTTGATTTTTTCAGAATATTTATTTAAAAACTAATTCATCATTAGGATTTAACTAAAATTCCTAGAGTTCAATTTCTGCTTGTTGTAACATAACATTTTACTAAACACCATTTCAAAAATGCTTCATCGATTAAATAATGTCAATCTCTATTCGCCCAGCAGTCAAGGTGTTTGTAATATCTTGGTTGCAGCTGGAAAAATTGTTGAAATCAACACAAAAGCGATTGTGATTGATTCAAATTTACTTGTAAGCGACCATAACTTTGCTGGCAAAAGAGTTGTTCCTGGCATTATTGATGCCCATGCACACATTACAGGCGGAGGTGGAGAGGCTGGATTTAAAACCAAAGTCCCTGCTCTGCATTTATCCCAATACACAAAAGCGGGCGTCACAACCATCATTGGCTTACTTGGAACAGATGACACCACACGCAATACCTCATCAGTTATTGCTCAGGTTTATGCGCTGCGCGAAGAAGGCTTAAGTGCTTGGTGTTATACCGGTGGTTACCACATTCCTTTATCAACATTAACTGGCAGTGTTCGCAAAGACATGGTTCATATTGAACCGATTATTGGCGTGGGAGAACTTGCTATCTCTGACCACCGTTCCTCGCAACCAACTTTTGATGAAATCGCTCGCATCGCAGGTGATGTGCATGTGGCTGGACTCATGACAGGCAAGGCGGGTATTGTGCATTTTCATTTAGGTGATGGGTCACGCAAGTTAGACTTAATTGAAAAATTATTAGATGAAACTGAAATCCCTGCTCGCGTGTTAAACCCAACCCATTGCAACCGTAACATTCCATTATTCGAGCAAGCCTGTGAACTCACAAAGCGTGGTATTAACATTGACGTCACTGCTTTTCCTGCTACCGATAGTGATGAAGAATATTCCGCAGCCGAATCCTTTAGAATTTACATGAAAGGTGGCTTTAATAGAGAAAGGTTCACTATTTCATCTGATGGCGGTGGTTGTTTGCCGCATTTTGATGCACAAGGTGAATTGCTGCATTTGGACTATGGTCGTTGCACATTACTGAGTGATACACTTAAAGAATTATTGGATGAAGGCTATAAATTGGATGAAGTCATGCCAGTATTCACCAGTAATGTGGCAAAATTATTGCGCTTAACTAACAAAGGCACACTAGAGATTGGCAAAGACGCCGATTTAATCATATTGGATAATGAAAACAAAATAGAATCCGTGATGGCATTAGGAAAATGGCATCAAAAGAATTATAAAACCATTAAAAAAGGTGGTTTTGAACAATAAAACATTGCCGTGAATTAGGAGGAATTTCTATTTACGGAAATATAAAAATTTATAAGAGGAAAATTATATGTGCCCAGCTGATGCTGTACAAAACGTAGACCGTGGTTGGATAATTCCAATTGGCGGTGCTGAAGACAAAGAAAACGACATGACAATTCTTAAACGCTTTTGGGAATTATCAGGTGGCAAAAAAGCCAAGATTTTAATTATCCCAACGGCATCACAACTGGCTGATACTGGACCGCGATACGTGGAAGTTTTTGAACGTCTTGGCGGCAAAGCCATGTACATAAGAGTGGATGAACGTGAAGATTGTTTTAAAGACCGCATCCAAGGCAAGTTAAAACGGGCTACGGGTATCTTTATTACTGGTGGAAATCAATTGCGTTTGTCCACAATTTTGGGAGGAACACCCGTTGCAAAACTTATTCGTTCACTCAATGCAAATGGGATTCACGTTGCGGGTACGTCTGCTGGTGCTGCTATTGTTACCGAACACATGATAGCAGGCGGAAAAGCCGGCCCTACACCGACAGAAGATGGAGCAACCATGGCTCCGGGACTGGGGTTAACCAATAAACTCATTGTTGACCAACACTTTAGGCAACGCGATAGAATTGGTCGATTAATGACAGCTCTATCCTACAATCCTTTTATATCGGGAATTGGTATTGATGAAGACACCGCTGCCTTTATTAATCCACAAGGTGTTTTTGAAGTGGTGGGCGCAGGCAGCATTACCGTTGTTGATCCAGCCCGATTAACCCATTCTTCAATGCACGATGCCAGGCATCGGGAAAACTTGACGCTTATTGGCATGACTGTACATGTTTTGAGTGAAGGGGCAAAATACGACATTAATACTCGGGAAGCATTTGAAGAGTAAGTTTAACGAACAAATTGTGAGATTCTTGCCCATGCAAGAACAATAAATAAGAGAGAGGAAAACAACCATGAAAATATTATCAACCAATGTCTATGTAGGGCCAAACTTGTATGCACATTTCCCTGTTATTAGACAACAGCTAAATTTGGGTATTCTAGAACAATGGCCTACAGCTAAAATTGGTGATAGTTTTATTGATGCATTAATTACCGCTCTACCTGGTTTACAAGAACATGGCTGTTCCTATGGAGTCGAAGGTGGTTTTATTCGTCGTCTACGTGAAGACGGTGGCACATGGATGGGGCATGTCTTAGAGCACGCAACTTTAGAATTGCAAAACATGGCAGGATCTGATGTCACTTTTGGTAAAACTCGCTCTATAGATGATCAACCAGGTTGTTACAACATGGTATTCCAATACAAACAGCGTGATGTTGGATTGGAGGCCGCCCGAATTGCTAGACAACTGCTCTACTCTTTAATGCCTAGTGAATTACAATCACAACTGCAAGATGTCATTGATAGCGATTTTGATTTTGAGGACGAAAAAACCACTTTTATTCGTTTTGCCCAACGAAAGGAACTCGGCCCTTCAACGGCTTCAATAGTAAAAGCCGCTGAAGCTCGCGGTATTCCATGGTTACGATTAAACGAATACTCTTTAGTGCAATTTGGTCATGGTAAATTTCAACAACGTATTCAAGCCACTATTACCTCAAAAACCACCCACATTGCGGTAGAAATTTCATGCGATAAAGAAGATACACACAAATTACTCAAAGACTTAGGATTACCATTACCACGACAAGAGCTGGTTTATTCGCCACGACAAGCGGTACGAATGGCGCGACGCATGGGTTATCCTGTAGTGGTAAAACCCTTAGATGGAAACCATGGAAGAGGAATTACCATTGATATAAACGAAGACAATGAAATAGAATCCGCTTTTGCCTTTGCGCGTGAAAAAGGCAACTCCCGAGCCATCTTAATTGAATCAATGATTACTGGTTATGACCACAGAATGTTAGTGGTTAATGGCGAATTAGTGGCTGTGGCAAAGCGAGTCCCAGGGCATGTTGTTGGTGATGGCAAAAACAGCATTGAACAATTAGTTGAAATCGTCAACTCTGATCCAAGACGCGGTGTTGGACACGAAAAAGTCTTAACCAATTTAGAGTTCGATAGGCAAGCTAAATTACTCATTGAACAAGCAAGTTATACAAAAGACACAGTTTTACCAAAAGACGAAGTCTTTTATTTGCGTTCAACTGCTAACCTTTCAACTGGTGGAACGGCAATTGATGTCACCGATGAAGTGCACCCCGATAATAAAGCCATGGCAGAGCGTGCTGTTTTAGCCGTTGGTTTGGATGTTGGTGGTGTTGATTTCTTAACTGATGATATATCTCAATCTTACAAAGATATTGGCGGTGGTATTTGTGAAGTCAATGCCGCACCCGGTTTTAGAATGCACGTAGCACCCTCAGAAGGAAAACCCCGAGACGTAGCCGGCAAGGTCATCGACATGTTATTCCCTGAAGGCATGCCAAGTCGCATCCCTATCGCTGCAATTACAGGAACAAACGGCAAAACAACCACGGCACGAATGCTCTCACACATCTTAAAAACGTGCGGACATATCGTTGGCAATACGGCAACTGAAGGTGTCTATATTGATGGGCGATTAACCGTAAAAGGTGACATGACAGGTCCCATGGCATCGCATATTGTTTTGCGTGACCCAACAGTCGATATTGCCGTTTTAGAAACCGCTAGAGGCGGCATTGTTCGCGCTGGATTGGGTTATAGCTCAACCAATGTCTCTGCCTGTTTAAATATTTCATCAGACCATTTGGGAATTCGAGGAATCAACACCTTAGAACAATTAGCCGAAGCCAAACGTGTGGTAGTAGAAGTCGCAAAGGATGTTGCTGTACTTAATGCCGATGATCAATTATGTCTTGAAATGGCAGATCATACGCAAGCAGAAAAGGTTTGTTATGTCACCATGAATCCAGGTCACCAACTGGTAAAAGAACACATTAAACACGGTGGCATGGCATTTGTACTTGAGCAAGGCATCAATGGCGATATGATTACCATTTACGATAATGGTGCACACATTCCTTTGTTGTGGACGCATTTAATTCCTGCAACCATTGAAGGAAAAGCCACACACAATGTACAAAATGCCATGTTTGCTGCTGCCCTTGCCTATTCGATGAAAAAAGATTTGGATGAAATTAGGCATGGACTACGAACCTTTGATTCCACCTTTTTCCAAGCCCCAGGACGCATGAATCAATACGATGAACACCCTTACAAAGTTATACTGGATTACGGTCATAACCAAGCCGCCATTAAAGTGGTTTGCCAAACCATCGACCGATTTGAAGTTAACGGTGAAAAAACGGTTGTTTTAGCGGCTCCAGGTGATAGACGCGATGAAGATATCAAAGCCATTGCGGCAGAAGCTTCAGGACATTTTGACAATTACATTTTAAAAGCCGATGATAACCGCCGTGGACGTGATGAGCGCGAAGTGCCTTTGATGTTGCAACAACAGTTATTAGACTCAGGTGTTGCAGAAAACAAAATTCAGATAATTGCCGATGAGACACAAGCCGTAGAACACGCCTTATCAGCCGCAAATGAAAATGATTTAGTTTTGATATTTGGAGATAATATTACTCGCTGTTGGAAACAAATCATACATTTCAACCCTGAGAATCAAAAATCAACAACGGCAACACCTGAGAACATTGTTTCAAATGTTATCGTTGAGGAAGAAAACAGCCATTTAGATTCCATGCAATTAATAAAAGACGAACGTGGAGTCCGATTGGCGCGTATCGAAGAAGAGGGAGATTAAGCAAAAGACATGAAAATAGAATTTTGCAATTATTGCGGTGCCAAAGTGGAATATAAAATCCCGGCATCCGATGACCATAAACGCGCTATTTGTACACAATGCAAGGCTATTCATTATCAAAACCCAAAGATTATCACGGGTGTGATTGTTGAACACGAGGGTCAAATATTATTAGCTAAACGTGCAATCCAGCCACGTTATGGAACTTGGACTATACCTGCTGGATTTATGGAATTAGGCGAAACCGTGCAAGCGGGTGCTCGCCGTGAGTGTTTTGAAGAAACCGAAGCAAAACTCAAAAATGTCGAGTTGTTTGGCATCTATAACACCATTAGCAACTCACAGGTTTACACCATTTTTAGAGCGCAGTTGGATGGCAAACACTTCACAGCCACTGCTGAAAGCTTGGATGTAAAACTATATTATCCTAAGGATATTCCTTGGGATAATATTGCCTTTCCCTGTGTCGAACACGCACTCAAACGCTTTGTAAAAGAAATGAAAACAGGTTTTACAATTGCCTTAGAAGACATTCACGAAGATTTTGAAGGTTCCAGAAAAACAGGGTATTTTGACAATTAAAAAAGAAAAAAACTCACCTAAAAGGATACCCTCCTAACTATTATCCTTTTTCTTAAAACCTTTGGATTGCAGCTATTTGCACTAATAGGATTGGATACTTGAATACCCAAAAAAGCATAAAACTAATTTTGTCTCTGAATATGTTACCAATCGTATTAGACAAGTGGTGGTATTCGATGTATTGTTCATCCATTAATTTTCTTGTTATTAACACATTAAGGGCGATGCCAATTATGAGATAAATACCAACGAGAACAAGTACCCAGCCTTTATTTTTTCGACTATCTATAATTCCTGCATGTTCTAAGCCCAACAAGAATTTATAAGACAAGTAAAGCAATAATACAGCGAGAACATAATAAAGCCATGAACGTAAAATCGGGTATTTTTTCTCTGGTTGTTGTGGGTCGTATTTAACAGGTTCTTCACTCATTTTTAAGCTCTTTTCAGTTATTTTATTTCCATTAATCGCTGTGCAGGGATTCTTTTTATTTGATTATTATACATGATTAGACAACTTCTTACTATTTCAGTTTAAATGCAAAGAAAGGTTTGTTTTGCCAATTAAAAAACAAACCTTGTATGAGCCGTTTTATAGTTAATTGAATCAAGTATGAAATTTCTTTTTCCACCGTTAACTATCCACATCTGAGTTTTGGCTCGAGAACATATTTCAGCAGCCTGAATCTTAGAGGTCATGCCACCAGTACCAAGTTTATTGTTAGTGTTTTCATCGATGTACTGCATGCAAAGGCTTATCTCAGTAATTTCGGGTAATAATTGAGCATCTGCGTACTTTTGTGGGTTTTTATCAAATAAACCATCAATATCTGAGGCAAGCATAAGTAAATCGGCTTTGAGTAAGTTGGCAACATAAGCAGACAATTTATCATTATCACCAAAAACCAGTTCATCAATAGCGATAGTATCATTTTCATTGATGATTGGAATAAAATCGTTTTCAAATAAATCAGTGAGTGTGTTTAATATATTATCTTGTGCTTCTGGGTTATCAAAATCCCTGTAAGTAACTAAACATTGTGCCATGGGTAGTCCAAAGTCACGAAATATCTCGTTGTAAATTTGCATTAAAATGGGTTGCCCAATTGCAGCAAGTGCTTGTTTTGATTCGGATTTTTTCCACTTATTGACAGCAATAAAATGTTGAGCCGTGGCAATGGCTCCTGAAGAAACAATAGCGATATTATAATCTTGGCGAAGTCGGACTAATTGACGCGCTATGTCCTCAATTTTGCCACGGGAAATGCGGTTTGAGCCTGCGGTTAAAGTTGATGAACCAATTTTAAGAATTAAGGTTTTTTTCATAAATCACCCACGAACATTACCATTTCCCGAAATAAACCACTTATTTGTAACCAATTCGTTAAGCCCAACAGGTCCTCGAAAATGCAGTTTTTGGGTGCTTATAGCAATTTCTGCACCTAAACCAAACTCACCGCCATCGGTATAACGTGTGGAGGCATTGTGATAGACCGCTGCACAATCCACCGAGTGCTGAAATTGCTGTGCTTTTATTTTATCATTGGTGATAATAACTGCCGAATGCCCGCCTGAATACTGATTAATTCCAACAATAGCCTGTTCCAGGCTGTCAACTTGTGCCAATAATATTTTACTGGCTAAAAATTCTTCATAAAAGACCTTGCTATTTTTTATTGGTTTTATTCTGTTATTTAATGCGGCTATGGCATCATCTGCAACTATTTCTATTTGATTGTTATTCAATGCTGCAATTAATTTTTGTAATTTATCAGCTGCGTGAGACGGGTGAATATAAACTTTATCCAAAGCATTGCAGACACTGATTCGCGTTTTACCATCAAGTATTATTTTGATAGCCATATCAAAATCAGCGTTTTCATCTATGTACATGAAGTTATTTCCACGACCGGATATTATCATTGGAATATCGGTATTTTCACGTATAGAATTGATTAATTGCTCCCCTCCTCGTGGAATAATCACATCTATTTTAAGCTCTTTACTTTGAATTAATTCTTGTGTTTGCTGACGGTCATAATCTAAGTATTGTACGGCATGTTTATCTTGTCCATTTTTTTCTAAAGCGTGTTGCCATAAATCTGTTAATACTAAATTGGTATTTCTGGCTTCTTTCCCCCCTTTGAGTAAAATTTTATTGCCTGCTTTAAATGCCGTAATAGCTGCTTCTATGGTGACATCGGGTCGAGATTCGTAGATAATCAAGATGGTTCCAAAAGGCACAACCCTATTTTCAATTATCAAATTGGGTTCTTTTTCATAACGATACAATACCTGCCCTTCAGGATCATTCATTCGCTTAACTTTTAAAACCGACAGTTGCATGCCTTTTATCTTGGCAGCATTGACTTTTAATCGATCATACAGTGCTTCATCGTCTTGAGAGCAGGCCGATAAATCAATCTGATTTGCAGTTAAAATTGCTTCCGAATTTTTCACAATTAAATCCGATAAATCGTGAAGCACCTTATTCTTTATTTCAGTATTCATGAAACTTAATATTGTTTGTAATCAAGTCCCTATCGTACAACAATTCTAAATATTTTCTATAATTTTTGCGCTTATGTTACAATCGACTTGAATTTTATTAAAATATCGCTATATTAGCATCTTCTAATATATCGCTCAAAAGAGTAGCCTATGAAAACAATAACACTATTAATTTTAACCCTTGCACATACGGTATCAAACGCACAGTGGTATCAAACAAAGATTGAAACGGTTGATAGTTTCAGGCAACTTAATGGTGAGGTAGAAGCCGTTAATAAAGCCACCGTATCATCACAAACAGCAGGACGCGTGGAAAAATTGCATTACGATGTGGATGACTTTGTAGCCAAAGGGTCGATTCTTGTAGAATTTACCAATACCGAACAAAAAGCTGCACTAAATCAAGCTTTATCGAATGCAAAAGCGGCAAAAATTGCCTTTGAGCAAGCCCTGACCGATTATGAACGCATCAAAGATATTTATGCTAAAAAACTTGTGGCTAAAAGTCAATTAGATCAGGCTCTATCAAATAAAAACGCCTTAGAGGCACGTTATAAAGCTGCGCAATCTGCAGTTGTCAGTGCAAAAAAGCAACAGGAATACACTGTAATTCGTGCACCCTATGATGGCATTGTTACCAAACGATTTGTTGAACAAGGTGAAGTGGTTAGCCCTGGCACACCTATTATGGAAGGATTAAGTTTAAATAAACTTCGCGTTGTCACCTATATTCCAGAAAAAATAATTAATCAAGCCAAAGCCAATCCACAAGCTAAAGTCATCATTAATGGCAAACAATTTAACCCTAAGAGTATTACTGTTTTTCCTTATGCTGACCGAATGTCTCGAACTTTTAAAACTCGCATAGATTTAGAAACTGGAGAAACTTCATTATTTCCTGGCATGACAGTTAAAGTCGCTTTAAAAGTGGGTGAAAAAAACACCATAATTATTCCGCACAATGCGGTAATTCACCGCAGTGAACTAACCATGGTTTATGTTAAAAGTGGCAATAATAAAATTTTAAGACACATCAAATTGGGTTCATCTTATGGCGATAACATCGAGGTTATCTCTGGCTTATCAGCAAATGAAGAAATTTTACTCAATCCCCTATCTGAAAAAACAGGGAGTTAAAACATGAAACTTTCAATTTCAGGACGATTAGCTGATAAATTTCAAAACAACCCGATAACGCCATTAATTGCGTTAGTTGCAGTTTTATTGGGTGTATTTGCTATATTCATCACACCACGAGAAGAAGAGCCACAAATAGATGTCACCTTTGCCAACATTTATATTGCTTTACCTGGAGCTAGTGCTAAAGAGGTGGAAAATTTAATTTCCTACCCTGCTGAGCAAGTGTTAGATTCAATAGAAAACATTAAGCACGTCTATTCCGTTTCACGCCCAGGCATGTCTATTGTTAGCGTGCAATTTAAAGTCGGTGTTAAACGCAAAGATGCCATCGTTGCCCTTTATAATGAAATTCAATCCAATAGCGATTGGCTTCCCTACTCACTTGGTGCATCTCAACCCTTAATTAAACCGATGGGAATCGATGACGTGCCCATTGTGACGGCAACACTATGGAGTGAAAATCCAGATAAAGGCAGTTATGAATTGCAACAAGTCGCGCACGCATTAGAGGCTGAAATCAAACGCATTCCCAACACGCGTATTGTTGAAACAACAGGTGGTCCAAGTCATGTGGTGCATATTGTCCTTAATCCTGAAGATTTATCTGCCTATAATTTAGACTTTAGTGCCATCGAAAACGCTTTAAAGATGAACAACATAGCAACATACTCTGGCTATATTACTCAAAACAACCAAACAACGCCTGTTGAAACGGGAACTTTACTTGCCAATGTGGATGATATTAAGGAACTCGTTGTTGCAGTTCGTAATGGTTTACCCGTTTATTTAACAGATATTGCAACCATTACCGACGGGGCTGATACGCCAGAAACTTATGTGTGGATGACTGCGGGTAAGGCTTGGAAAGGCAATAACAGCAAGAAACACCCTGACTTTACCCCAGCTGTAACTATTGCCATTGGCAAAAAAGCAGGTACCAATGCTGTCGATATTGCCAATGCCGTGATTAATGCAGGCGAACAATTGAAAAAAACCCATATTCCTGACGATGTTCACGTCGAAATTACTCGAAATTATGGTAAAACAGCGGATGCCAAGGCCAAAAAATTAATGACCAAACTGGTGTTTGCCACCGCTTCGGTCGTGTTATTGATTATTTTCTTTTTGGGTTGGAAGGAAGCCATTGTCGTTGGATTAGCCGTTTCCATCACTTTAGCTGTGACACTATTTGCTTCTTGGGCATATGGATTCACCTTGAATCGGGTGTCCTTATTTGCCTTAATTTTCTCCATTGGTATTTTAGTTGATGATGCCGTGGTAATTGTAGAAAATATTCATCGCCATTTAAGCCAAGGCAAGAAAAAATTATCCGAACTCATCCCAATAGCGGTAGATGAAGTCGGCGGACCAACAATTTTAGCCACTTTTACCGTTATTGCTGCCTTGATGCCAATGGCATTTGTAACGGGTTTAATGGGGCCTTACATGAGCCCTATTCCAATTAATGCTTCCATGGGCATGTTATTATCTTTATTGATTGCTCTGATTGTTACGCCATGGTTATTTAGAAAAATCATTGGAGATAAAATCCATCACAGTGAAGAAAATACAGACAAAAAGAGTATTTTCAACAAACTCATGAGCCCTTTCTTGGGCAACAATAAAAAAGGCAAACTTAATCGCTATTTACTTGTTTTTGGCGTGGTGTTTTTAATGTTTATTTCGGTTATGCTCGTACCCAGCCAAAATGTCATCTTAAAAATGCTTCCGTTTGATAACAAATCAGAAATTCAAATCGTTGTCGATACCAAAGAAGGCACAACCTTAGAAAGTACTAATCAAGTGATGCTAGAAATCAGTCAATACCTTAAGAGCATTCCTGAAATCGAACACATGGTGGCATATGCAGGAACAGCCTCACCAATTAATTTCAATGGATTGGTTCGTCAATATTTCCTCAGGCAAGGACCTAACATGGGAGACATTCAAATCACCTTGGTGGATAAACACGATAGAAAACGAAAATCCCACGAAGTGGCTGTTGCTATTCGAGATGAAATTACAAAAATTGCTAAACGACACGACGCCTTAGCTAAAATCATTGAAGTGCCACCAGGCCCTCCTGTGCAATCGCCTTTAGTCGCTGAAATTTACGGACAATCTGATGAAGCAAGAACAAAAACAGCACTCGCCGTAGAAAAAGCCTTTCATAAGGCTGATGGCATTGTTGATATTGACACTTCAATCGAAAGCGCTACTCTGCGTCAAATTATTGTTATAGACCGAGCAAAAGCCAGCCAATTAGGTGTTTCTCAAGCTCAAATAGCCAAAACCATTCAAACGGCATTAAGTGGAAATGACATCAGTTATTTGCATAACCCCAACAATAAATACAGCGTTCCTATTCGCATGGAAATTCCTGCTAATAGACAAAATGATTGGCAAACTTTATTGAATATTCCTATTCAAACCAGCAATGGAGGTCGTGTAATTTTGGATGAAGTCGTCAATGTTGAGCAAGCTAACTGGCAACAAACCATCTACCACAAAGATTTATTACCCGTAACATTTGTTACGGCTGACATGTCTGGGTTTCAGGATTCTCCACTTTATGGCATGTTTGAGTTAGTCGACATTATTGAGGATGAAGGTCACGTTGAACAACAGTTTATTCAGGCTCCTCAATTTGTCACCAAACCCAGCTTAAAATGGGATGGAGAATGGCAAATTACTTACGAAACATTTCGAGACATGGGCATAGCTTATGGCATAGGTCTGATATTAATTTATTTGCTTATTGTTGCTCAATTTAGCTCCTACTTTGTGCCCTTGATTATCATGGCACCTATTCCCTTAACAATCATTGGCGTAATGCCTGGTCACTGGATTGCTGGTGCTCAATTTACCGCAACATCAATGATTGGTATGATTGCTTTGGCTGGTATTATTGTCAGAAACTCTATTCTATTGGTGGACTTCATCAAAATGCAAGTCACCGCTGGCACTCCTTTACGCGAGGCAGTCATCAACTCAGCTAAAGTTCGTGCTAAACCCATTATTCTTACGGGTGTTGCTGCCATGATGGGAGCCTTCTTTATCTTAGATGATCCTATATTTAACGGATTAGCTGTATCATTAATAAGTGGTATACTGGTATCAACTGCTTTGACCTTGATATTGATACCAGTCTTATATTTTTGGTACTTATCACGATTTCCAATCAAGAGTTGATTTCTAAATTCTATTTCCACCAAACAAAATAATTGTTTGGTGGAACCTACCTTTAATATTCAAAAACTACTCTTCGATTAACTCTACAGCAACCATATTATCATTTGAGTTTCTATCAATCATTTTGATATATGGATCAACCCCAGCGTATTTGGGTAATTCTTTGACTTCATAAGTTAAGGTGTTCATACCCGTTTTGATAAACTCTTTATCAAACTTCAAGACGTGCTCTTCCCCTTTTGCCGTATCAGGGTCATCTGAAAAAATACCGATGTCAAAATAATCATCGACCATATCTTTAGTTTCTTCGCCTTTACCATCGGCATAATATTTATCCGCTTCGATGGTTAGTTCGACTTGGTAGTTGCCATTGGCTAATTTTTTAGCCGTGGCTTTTTTGGTTTTTAAATCAAACAAAGTAATTTTAGCCATGACATCATCAATAAATTTCATGTCCTCAGGTTTAGCAACGGCTTTGATGTAACGGACTAAATCCAATGTGGTTGGATAAGGGTCAGAGGCATATTGGTATTTTTCAAGAAATGATTTTAATGCGCCATTAAATTTATCCGCTCCCAATCGGTCTTTAAGTGAATACAACACGATACCACCTTTTTCATAACGAATATATCCTTGGTTTTCAACTCGCATGAGTGGGTTTTCTTCAAGAGTTTCACCACTTCTCCTGCGTAAATACCGATCCATTTCAAATTTCAAGAATTTACGTAACTGGTGGATGCCATAGGTTTTCTCCAAGACTAAATAAGCAGAGTATTCGGATAAAGATTCTGATAAAACAGTTGAACCTTGTACATTAGCTGATGCCACTTGATGTGCCCACCATTGGTGACCCATTTCATGTGCTGTGACAAATGTAACGGCATCAATTTTTTCTTTATCACGCAAATCAGCAATAAAGCCAATGTCTTCAGAATAAGGTATTGTGTTTGAAAAACTCTGTGCAAACGAGGCATAACGAGGAAACTCAATCACACGCACTTGGCGGTATTGATAAGGTGAAAATGTTTCACCGTAAACATCCAAAGAAGTCTTAACCGTGTTAATCATAGTTTTTATGTTTTTATCGTGATCTTTATGATAATACACTTCAATACCTACGCCATTGTGTATTTCTTTTTGCACTTGGTATTTTCCTGATAAAAAGGAAAAGAAATTATGAATCGGCACATCCATTTTGTAATGAAAATACTTTCTATCACCATCGACCCACTCTTTCTGCAAATAGCCTGGAGTAATAGCAAATTGATCTTTGCTGGTAGAAACAGTCGCTTCATAATTGATATAGTCAGCCTCAGGGCCAACAAAGCCAACCCGGTACATGGATTTGTCTTCTAATTTTGCCATACGTTGTGGGGGTGGTAAATCACGTTTTTTGCGTTCTTGTCGGTCTTGCAACTCGTATTGGTCGTTGTAACCAAAATGAGGTAACAAAGTAAAGTTATTTATAAACGAGCCATTGGCAACAATTGAAAAATCTGAACCTGAATCCACAAAACCTTTGGCTTGTCTTGTTACTTTAAAACTCACCTTTCGGGTTTCATTAGGTTGTATTGGCGGATTAAAATACATCCATGCTTGATTAAACTCTTTATCAAAATCTTGTAACTCTATTTTTTGTGCTGTTAAATCAACCTGACTTTTTATATCCCAATGAATAATCTGTTTATCAATGGCATTATTAGATTTATTTTTCAGCAAATAATAGCCCTCAGCCGTAACTTTGCGTTGGTATGGAAATATATTAACATTAACATTAACATCGGTAATTTTGGTTAAATCCCTTTTCTGGAACTGTTTATAGGTCTTTTCATACTTTGCTTGTAAGTCAAATTGATCATCGCTGCTTAAAAATTTATTGACCACCGTGGTTTGGTTGTAAATATAGGAGCCTAAACCCACAAACATCACTGCTCCGACAATAATCGCAGCCAAACCAGTTTTACCCAAATTATTTAAGAGTTGTGACCAACGATATTTAAGCCCATATTCTACTCCACGGCGATATAAACCATAACCTAAAGCAACCAAAATAATAGTAAAGCCTAACCAATATAAATTATAGGCAATCATGGGTTTGGTGAAATAACCAAACTGGTTCATGTCACTAAATGTCGCTATAGGAGTGGCAGCAAAATTCCACAGATTGTGCTCTAACCCCAAATTAAATAAAACTAAGGTGCTGATCATATAGAGCACGAATATGCCCATTCCTACATATTTGTTGGGCGATATAATTTGAAAGAATATGGATAAAATACAGACCATTAAAGTAGGAATCAAAAATATTGTGGTTAAAATTTTAAAATAAACATCCCACTCAAAATTTGTATAACCTTTGGATACTTGAAACAATGAAGTAAATGCCACACCAAAAGAAACCAAGGCGAAAATCACAACAAATAAAGCAAGTACTTTAGGGAAATACAATGCCCAATTGCTAGTCGGCGTGGATTCGACAATATCACCCATACCGACTTGGCGTTCGCGCCAAACGGCTTCTCCTGCGTAAAATACAATGATAATCATAATGAGCATGGAGAAACCATTACTAATCAAATTTACCATTGTCCGAGTTAATGGCCAATTATCAGCACCAAATGCACCAGATGAACCAAAGAATACCGAACTTAAATTAAACAAACTCAAAATGCCCAATAAAATAAAACCGGGGCTTTTAATCACTTGTTTAATTTCAAAAAAAGTTCTTAGCTTAAATCGTGCCCATTGTGATGGCGTTGAGTCTGTTGGTGTTAGCACCAAAAGCTCTTTATTGAAACTGATATTTTTCTGTTTTTTAACTTTCTCAGCTTTCAATTTACGCTCTTTACGAATATCAATCAAAAAATGAGTTAATGCCACAATGACAGCAGATATCGCTAACCATATGATACGGTTTTGCAGAATAACTCCTTCAAAATTAACCGTCATGGTGTTCATTTCATGTGGTGTCCAATAACGTGTCACTTGAGAAAAAGCCCGAATACCAAAAGGATCAACCAAAGCCGCAATCGTTAGCATACTTGGATCGCGTAAAAAATAGCCTGAAAAATTATACAAAATAAAGAAACCAATCACACTCAGATACATGCCCATCATCGAGCGAGTCAACATCGCAAATGAGTAAAAGAGCGCTCCAGTAAAGATAAAATTAGGAATTATAAATATAAGATAGGTTTTAAAATAAGGAATTAGCGAGGTTGCGCCCAATCTGTCAGCATCAACCCATGGCATTAAACTGCCAATTAAAGTCCCCAAAGGAGCTGCTGCAAAAACCACCAAGCAAAAAAGGATTGCGCCAACCAATCGACCCCACAAATAACTGCCCTTTGAAACAGGCAATGCATGAATAATACCATTCATCTTAAAAGTATAATCTCGGGTTGCCGTACCACCAACAAAATTGGCAACCAAAAACATACCGATGATAGACATGATAACCATCATTTGTGTAATCGCATGAGGTGAATTAAAATTGACATTCGAACCACCAGCACCAATTCGCACATTATCCGATACCATGGCAAAATAGGTCAGCAAGAAAAAGATAAAAGATGTCACATAAAATGACGGTTGTTTGCGAAAGTAATTAAACTCAAATTTAGCTAATTTAGTAAACATATATTACTCCTTATGGCTAAATTTTTTACAGTTAAAAAGAGTGGAAAAATATACATCTTCCATATCAGGGATGACTTTCTCGAAACCTTGAACTAATAAATCATCATCAGATAAAACGTGTATCAAAGTCTGTCCTGCTTTAAGTTTGGTAGAAATTACTTGATATTGTTTTCGGGCATCTGCCAGTTCATTTTTAGCAATAACGGTTTTCCAGACTTTATCATTTAACTGTACGGTTAAATCATGCGGTTTGCCTTGAACTTGAATTGCCCCATCAGCCAAAATTGCAAAATCAGAACAAAGCTCTTCGACATCATCAACAATATGAGTGGATAATATCACCACTTTATTTTCACCAATATCAGATAGTAAATTGTGGAAACGGTTACGTTCTTCGGGATCAAGACCTGCTGTTGGCTCATCTACAATAATGAGTTGAGGGTCGCCCAATAAGGCTTGAGCAATACCAAAACGTTGTTTCATACCTCCTGAAAAAGAACTAACGGCTTTTTTGCGTGCATCCCATAAATTGGTTTGGTATAATAAACCTTCCACTGCCTTCTTTCGTTCTTTTTTATTATTTAATCCTTTCAAAACAGCCATGTGTTCAAGTAAATCAATTGCTGAAATACGTGGATATACATCAAAATCTTGCGGTAAATAACCCAGTTTCAAACGCATATCTTGGGGGGTTTTTAACACATCAATGCCGTCAAATTTTATTGAGCCTGTATCTGGTTGTTGCAAGGTGGCAATGGTGCGCATTAGTGATGACTTACCTGCGCCATTGGGTCCAAGAAGCCCAAACATTCCATGTTTAAGATTTAGGTTAACTCCGTCAATTGCTTTGACTCCATTTGAGTATGTTTTAGATAGGTTTTTTATTTCAAGCATAATTTATTTACCAAGTGTGTTTTTGATTGTGCTTAGAATAGAATGAATGCAAAACCAAAACAATGTGCTAATGGTCACTATTTTCCCACCGCTATAGCCCATTAGTCATTAAATTCAAGTCAAATGAATCTTATCCATTCATTTTAGGCACAACAAAAGGTATAATCGCGCCCTTTTTAAGCAACACCACACAGACACAATTATGATAGTTACTGCAAATATCGGCATACAATTCGGTTCAAAACCTCTTTTTGAAAACATTTCCATGAAATTTGGCAATGGCAATCGCTATGGTTTAATCGGAGCCAACGGATCGGGAAAATCCACTTTCATGAAAATCATCACAGGAGAATTAAAGCCAACTAATGGCACTGTTTCCTATGGCGAGCATGAAAAACTTGGGATTTTAGGGCAGGATCAATACGCTTTTGAAGAGTATTCCGTATTGGATACAGTCATTATGGGTGATAAAAAGCTCTGGGCGGTTAAAGAAGCCCGTGACAAAATTTATAATCAAGCCGAAATGTCCGATGAAGACGGAATTAGAGTTGCCGATTTAGAAACAGAATTTGCTGAAATGGACGGCTATTCTGCCGAGGCTCGTGCTGGTGAATTATTGATGGGTTTGGAAATTCCTGAAGAACAACACTATGGACCTATGAGCGAAGTGGCTCCAGGTTGGAAATTACGGGTGCTTTTAGCACAAGCATTATTTGGAGAACCTGATTATTTATTACTTGATGAGCCAACCAATAACTTGGATATCAATACCATTCGCTGGCTGGAAGACACACTAAATGCTAGAAAAGCCACCATGATTATTATTTCTCACGATAGACATTTCCTTAATTCAGTGTGTACTCACATGGTTGATTTGGATTACAACACCTTGCGTTTATTTCCTGGTAATTATGACGAATACATGACCGCTGCTACGCAATCGCGTGAACGCTTACAAAATGAAAATGCGAAGATGAAAGCTCAAATTTCCGAATTAAAACAATTCGTTAGCCGATTTTCAGCCAATGCATCAAAAGCCAAACAAGCTACGTCAAGACAAAAACAACTGGATAAAATTCAATTGCATCACATTAAACCATCCTCGCGTGTTAATCCTTATATAGTTTTTGAGCAAGAGAAAAAATTATTCAGGAATGCCATCAGTATAAAAGACATGACGAAAGGATTTGATGGCAGAAATTTATTTGAAGACCTATCATTTACCCTTGAGGTTGGCGAAAGACTTGCCATAATCGGCGCAAACGGTATTGGTAAAACAACTTTACTTAATTGCATGACAGAAACCATTAAGCCAGATAGTGGTTCGGTTAAGTGGTCTGAAAATGCAGAAGTCGCTTATTTCAAGCAAGATAATATGGCAGAATTTGTTGAAAATACTACTGCCTTTGATTGGATGATGCAGTGGAAAAAGCCAGAAGATGATGAACAGGCTGTACGCAGTGTTATGGGCCGTTTATTGTTTTCAAAAGAAGATTCACGCAAAAAGCTTAAGGTTTTATCTGGTGGAGAAAAAGGACGCATGATGTTTGGTAAAATTATGCTACAAAAACCCAATATCTTGTTTATGGATGAGCCAACCAATCACTTGGATATGGAATCTATCGAATCATTAAACTTGGCATTAGAAAATTACGAAGGTACATTAATCTTTGTTTCGCATGATAGGCAATTTGTTTCCTCAATTGCGACACGAATTATTGAAATTGAAGAAGGTAAAGTGAACGACCATCGTGGTACTTACCAAGAATACCTTCTTAAACAAGGTGTAACAACCAACTAGCTAACCCTCAACTCTGATTGGATACACAGCTACCATTTTATGGTAGCTGTATGACTTGTAGCTAACTTGCTAAACTCACCAAACTTCTTCTTTTTAGTGCTTTTACTTGATTGATTTTATGATGAAATAAGCGGGTTAAGTCATTTCTTTCTTTATAGGAAAACTTAATTTCTTCCTTATCAAAGGCTGCAATTTTAGTAATAATTTGTTCAATTTCATTGAGCAATTCATTCAATTCATCTTTCATGATGGCATACCCTATTTACTTGTTTTAGATTAATTAGTTGAGTTTGAACATCTTTTAATGATTCCAAAGTACTCGAATAAAGTGCTGTTCTTTCATTTTTTGTCGTAAATGAGAGTTGTACTAATAGTCGTTGTAAGTACCGTGCTTTTTTCTGTAACTCTTCTTTTTTAGCCATTATCTTGTCCCCGTAATAGTGTTAATTAAGAATGTGAACTATTGTAAACTTTTATGGAGTAGAATAAATAAGCATAATTCTTAAGGACACGTAGGAATTTTCATACACGCATTGTAGGCAAATGCTATAATTCCAGCATAATTTAACCTTTGGATTGTAAAGTGAAACAGAATAAAAATAAGCTTTTGTGTATTTTAGATGGTTTTGGAATTGGTGAAAATACTGATGAAAATGCCATATACATGGCAAACACACCGACTTTAGATAAATTGAATTCACACTACCCTCATTCAGAATTACGCTCTGATGGTAACTTTGTAGGCATTCCAGATGGACAAATGGGCAATTCTGAAGTGGGTCATATCACCATTGGAACTGGACGAGTTATTGAGCAATCATTGGTTAAAATCACCAATGACATGAAAAACAAAACATTCCAATCAAAAAGAGCTTATAAAAACTTTATAAAACAAAGCAGCAATAGCCGCGCCATACATCTTATCGGACTCTTATCCGATGGAGGTATTCATAGCCATATAAATCATGCTATCCACTTATGCAAGCTTCTTAATAAGTTAGGTATGCCTATTTTTGTACATGCCATTACAGATGGGCGAGACACCTCTGTAAATGCCGCTAAAGAACAAATTAAGGCATTTCAAAAGCAAATCAAACCACTGAAAAATGTCAGCATCGTCTCTGTTATTGGTCGTTTTTATGCCATGGATAGAGATAATCGATGGGATAGGACAAAATTTGCATGGGATTTATACACCCAATGTATTGGCACCAAGTTTTCATCGGTTAAGCAAGCCCTTAGTTCCGCCTACCGCGATGGTTTATCAGATGAACACATAAAACCTTGCACAATTGAAACGGATGCCACAATCGATACGTGCATCAAAGACAATGACTCGGTTTTCTTGTTTAACTTCCGTGGAGATAGAATGCGCCAATTAACAAGCTGTTTTTTAAACCAGCTTGATCCAGAATTTAATTGGGTTATCCCACGATTAAATTCATTGGCCATAATGACTGAATACGACATTAAATTCAGAAATAAATGCAACATCATTTACCAACCCAAAGTTTGTAAAAACTCCTTAGGAGAAGTCGTATCAAAAGCAGGTTTCAAACAATTACGCATTGCAGAAACAGAAAAATACGCCCACGTCACGTTCTTTTTTAACAACGGTCGTGAAAAACCATTTGAACAAGAAGACAGAATTCTTATTCCCTCACCTCGAGATGTAGCGACTTATGATTTAAAACCACAGATGTCACTGCCAAAATTAACAGAAAAATTAGTCCATATTATCCAGTCAAATAAGTACGATTTAATTGTACTTAATATTGCCAATGCTGATATGGTTGGACACACAGGAAACTTTAAAGCGGCAGTCAAAGCAGTTGAATACATTGATTCTGCGTTAAGCCAGATACTATCAACATTAAAAGAACTCAAGGGTGAAGCTCTTATTATTGCAGACCATGGAAATATTGAAAAAATGAGTACCAATAATCACCCTTCAACAACTCATACCTCCAACCCAGTGCCTTGTATTTATTATGGGCCACGAAAGGTTAAACTGCGAAATGGTTCACTGCGCGATGTTGCTCCGACACTATTGGAGATGCTTAATCTTGAAGTGCCAAAGGAAATGACAGGGAAATCATTGTTTATTGATTTACCAACTGAATAAAATATATAAAAAGCCACAATTAAACTGTGGCTTTTTTTTCAAAAAAAATAAAACTATTCAAATCCATTCTCAAATAACAAACTGTATTGAGAAAGCTCCCAATCACCTACAGGATAAAAAACAGGACCTGCAAACTTACAAACCAAGCCTTGATTAGCGATATCGTTGACCGCTGCACGATACCAAAAAACCACATCCTCATTCACTATAGATTCGCCATTAACCAATGCATTTTCATTCATACTGCAATTTCCTAAATTATTTTGACCCGGCGTATCTGAGTACTCTGGAAGAGAGCCTCCAAGAACTAATTTATATTTAGTTACCATCACATCAGTATTGTGGTAGTTGCTGGGGTTGTGAGGTGGTTCATTAATATTAACTAAATAATCTTCTGGAGACGCTTCTACACGATAACCTCTTCCTGTTACACTGTCTTTTATCGCCCATGTTTTATTTCTTCTCTCACGCCTAAAATCAAAAAACTCAGTACTCATTAAATCATTGTCTGTAAAAACCTGATCATTATCTGGCCCATCAATATCAAAATTTATACGCCAATAAGCGTGATGCCAATGCGTTATGGCTGAATTAGTTCCGCTACTATTACCGAATCCAAATCGAGGAACAACACGACCATCAAGATAAAAAGTATATCGAGATGAGTATTTGTACCAAGCTGCTGAATGATTTGTGGTTAAAACCATTCTATCCGCATACTTTTCAACTTGAACACCTGTCATGCAATCAGCAGCATTTCCAACAGTATCATTGGGATCACTTGTTGACAAGTCTTTAAATGGGCAATTAAAGACAACTTGATCAGGGCTCGTGGACACATCACATGTGGTAATAGCAGGTCTTGTTGGATTTTCAATTTTATCCGCTTTTAAAAACTCTGAGTTTGTATTTTTCCAATCTCGATAACAGGTTGAAGTGGTATAGTTTGCAAAAAGCATAGGTATGTGGGCTCTTTCAATAGCGTAAAAGCCATTATAATAAGCATCTCTAATTTCCAAACTTGAGCCGTCAGCTGCGGAACTATTGCTTGGAGTTAGGTAGCATAACTCCCAAATTGGGTCATTGGTCGGCCAACTAACTTTAACTTCTCCAGGTCCTGTACATGCGGGAGTTCCTGCAAAGGATAGAGTTGAGTACAACATAAATGTTATGAATGCAGTGTTTTTCATATTATATTCTCTTTGTTTTTATTACATGCCTTTAACATGTGTTATCTTACTATTACTTTCCATATCGTATTCGGGGTAAACTACTTTAGCATCCGATAGTCTAATTATAGAGTGAGCTAAAATGGCATTTTCAGCAGTCGCTGCAAAAATATGAACACACCTATTGCCAGGCTTACATTTTTTATCATCTTCATAATTAAAACCACCATGTAAAGTGATTGCTAGATTTGTTTTTTGCATGTGTTCATGAACATCTTTATTCTTTTTAAACAAGTCATAGGCAATTAACAATTCCTCTTTTGTTATACCGCCATCTATTTTTTTACTCCATTTTTTATTTAACAGTTTTCCCTCAAGATTAAATACCTTTAAAAAACCTTTTTTCTTATTATAACTATAGCCTTGTTGATATTTTCTATAAACCATGCCATCTTTAGTCTTAATTCTATCAACCCATTGGCTCATGACCAGCTCCTTAATTTGACCATTTTTTTTATAAGATATAGATAAGGCTTTTTGTGGCAAATCTGCTTCATTAAAAGGGCGAATTTTAATTTCCTTTGCATTCGTACTAAAGCCTAATAACATGACAAGAATAAGTATAGTTAATTGTTTCATTATTTTTCCTATAGTTGTATTGTTTGAGCAGCCATGTCAATAGGGGAAGATTTTCCATTATTTTGCCATTGTGATTTCATAAATGATGAACGAGACTGATTGGCAGGTCCAACACTTTGAGTACGATTACATAAAATGTTTTCTGATGGTATAGCATTTGCAGTACTTTCAGCATCAAGAAAATCAATATACTCTTTACTAGCTGTTTGGTATTTTAACGTTGCGGTAACAAAAATAGGCAACACAGCACCATTTGGAATATTAATAATGTATTGTGTTTCGTCATAATTTACCGTTTGATTTGGAAATCCTGGTCTTTGAGGGTAAGTATAAGCCCTAGGCTTAATTTGAATATTATTACCCCCAGTAAAACCCAAAGGTGGAATTCTATTATCCTTTGCAATGCAATTATTTAAAACAAAATGAAATATTTTATTTCCCACCTGTTGAAATTCACATGTATTACTTGTTGTATTCCATATGCCTTGTAAAGATTCATAAATTTTTGTGTTATTTTCAGTTAACACAGCAGTTGTAGAATCATAGTGACCACTTTCAAAAATCAAATTACCATTTGCATCTTTGGCTTGAACATTAATCCACATTCTTCGCCCCTCTGGATAACCCGTTGGTAATTTATGCCCAGTTAAATTTGTTATTTTCACATTAATTATGGCTTGAGTTGCCATATTTGAAACCACTGATACATCTAACAAAGCACTTTTGTTTTGCAACATATCCAAGGCTGATGCGACGGTTCTATCAAAAGCATCTGAACGACTAAAGCTACCATTATCCAATGCATTTCCATATAAGTTTTTCAAAACTTCTGGCATCCAACTATTTCCACCTGCAAACTCGTGTGTTTTAAGGTTTCCAGCCCTTGCACCAGCCGTATTAAAAGAACACGCCCGAGCATTTGGATCAGTTGCCTGAGGCATATGACAATCTTGACAAGTTGTATTGATACCATCTAATTGAGGTAATGTTGTTTCAAAACTATTACTAAAAAAACCTTGAGCAAAGCTACTGGCTTTCCACTCATTAAAGGTTTGTTCTATAGGCATAGCAACACCTGTATCAACCCCATTTTCATCAATCAAAGTTCGTGCGATTGTTGTCACTCCATTAGTCGTTATTTCAGGAGAAGACACATTGTGGCAAGAACCACAAAACTCACCTTTTTTAACAAAGTCAGAATATTCCCATTCATGTGGGACATTGAGCGGTTGTACATATGGGCCTTTGCGACAAGGGCCAAAGCTACTGCTATTAGGGTTATCACAAACATTATCATCGACCCAAGCATTTGAGTTTTGTAACAATAATGGTTCACCAGTTGGGCCATTTGTTTCTTGTCGATGACAAAAATGACAAGTTATACCTTGATAATCATTTAATTTTGATTCTATTGATGTTAGTGTCCCTGTTAATTCGCAGCCATTGGCATAGCTCATATTCCCTGTTCCATCTTTTGTATGACCACTGTAAAAACCTGTAGGTGTGTGACAGCGAATACAAAAGTCACCAACACCAGGGATATCATTGTTGGCTATATCAACAGCAGCCCAAAATAAAGGATCACGAGTTGCATTTGCCATCATGGAACCTGACCATGTTGGATATGGCATATAGGTATTGTCCTCAGTGATAGCAGGTATACCTCCATGACAATCACCGCACGCACTGGCTGAACCTATTGGAAAATTTAAAAATGGTTGAGTTCCATGTGGCGTGAAATCAGTAACTGCTGAACCTTTATTTATAACAGAAACATTTTGAAACTCAAATTTTAATTGAGCAAAAGCATTGGCACTTAATAAGCACAATAGGATAACTTTAAACATGCAAAAACAATGGGAAATTATAAAGTCAATTAATATAACACAATAATATGCAAAATATCAAATCGCTATTATACATCAACGATAAAATCGTGATAAAGTACGCTTCTTTAAAATTTACACTAAAACATGTCAGAAATGCAACATCAAATGCAAAACAGGCGGACGTTTGCCATCATCTCGCACCCAGATGCTGGTAAAACCACCATAACTGAAAAAATTCTTCTCTTTGGAGGGGCGATAAATGTTGCAGGAGCTGTTAAGTCAAATAAAACAGCCAAAGGAGCAACATCAGATTGGATGGAAATGGAAAAAGAAAGAGGTATTTCTGTGACCTCCTCTATTATGCAATTTCCTTACAAAGGTTGCACCATTAACTTACTTGATACACCAGGACATGCAGACTTTTCCGAAGACACCTACCGAACCCTTACCGCTGTTGATTCTGCCTTAATGGTAATAGATTGCGCTAAAGGCGTGGAGCAACGAACCATTAAATTAATGGAAGTCTGTCGCTTGAGAACGACTCCTATTTTTACTTTTATCAACAAACTTGATAGAGAAGGAAGAGACCCAATTGAATTAATGGACGAAGTTGAGGATATTTTAAAAATTAAATGCGCACCAATTACCTGGCCCATTGGCATGGGCAAAAGATTAAAAGGTGTTTATCACTTTATTGATGACACAGTTTTATTATACGAATCAGGTAAAAACTACGAAACACAAAAAGCCGATATAATTCAAGGTTTAGACAACCCTAAACTGGATGAAGCCTTAGGCAATGAAGCTGAGGATTTTAGAGAAGAAATCGAACTCGTAAAAGGAGCATCACACCAATTTGATAAAACCGCTTACTTACGTGGTGAATTAACTCCCGTTTTCTTTGGTTCTGCTATTAATAATTTTGGTGTTGAGCCATTATTGGATGCCTTTGCTGAGCACGCACCAGCTCCACAACCTCATGCAACCGAAACACGCATAGTTGAACCTGACGAGCACGATTTTACGGGTTTTGTATTTAAAATCCAAGCTAACATGGATCCTAAACACCGTGATAGAATTGCCTTCATGCGAATATGTTCAGGTCAATTTACTCAAGGAATGAAAGTTAAACAAGTGCGAACAGGAAAAGACCTGAAAATACCAAATGCCCTGACCTTTCTTGCAGAACAAAGAGAACATTTAGAGCATGCTTATACGGGTGATATTATCGGCATTCATAACCATGGAACCATTAGTATTGGTGATACTTTTACTATGGGAGAAGAATTAAAATTTACTGGTATTCCTAGTTTTGCTCCAGAACTATTCCGTCGAGCACGTTTAAAAGATCCTTTAAAACTCAAAGCCTTGCAAAAAGGTCTTGCACAATTATCTGAAGAAGGAGCTACACAGTTTTTTAAACCAACCATGTCCAATGATTTAATCTTGGGAGCTATTGGTGTACTGCAATTTGAAGTCGTAGCCTACCGATTACAACGCGAATACAACGTAGAAACTTTGTTCGAGAATGTCAATGTTGCTACCGCTCGCTGGATTAGTGCCAAGGATGAGAAAGAACTGGCAAACTTTAAAAATAAAGCGGTTGCTAATTTGGCCGAAGATGCCCATGGACATTTGGTTTATATCGCACCAACTTATGTTAATCTGCAATTAACCCAAGAACGCTTTCCAAATATTCAATTCCATAACACAACTGAAGGATTAAATAAATAAGGAATGATTGAAATTCAATGGTAAAAAAGCAAGGAAGCTTTATTTATTTTTTAATTGAATCCATAACCCTTTCTTTAAGGTCTTTTCCTGGTTTAAAGTGAGGCGCATATTTGACACCGAGCGCAACAGATTCGCCGGTCTTAGGGTTACGACCCATGCGGGGTTTTCTTTCACGTAGAGTAAAGCTACCAAAGCCTCTAATTTCAATTCTATCGCCATTTGATATGGCGGTACTCATGGTGTTAATGAGTTCTTTTACCGACAGAGAAACATCCGATTTCAGTAAGCCTGAGTCGGATAATTTTGCACTTAAGATATTGATGAGTTCAGATCGTGTAACGCTATTCATTATTTAATTATAAACAGTTTTACAAAAAAGAAAAGCACCTAATCGAAATTAGGTGCTTTTTTTATTTCAGATTCAATTACTTGAACCTTAATTAGTAAAAACTAATATAACTGACGAAAATTTGAATAATTATTTATCCATTTTTTCCTTCAATAAATCTCCAAGACTTGTTGTGCTTGTGCTTGCATCTTTATAGTCTTTAAGAACTTTGTTCATTTCATCAAATTCCTTAGCTTTAATAGAAAGAGTTAACATCTTACTGCGTCTGTCCATTCCGACAAATTTAGCTTCAACTTCATCGCCTTCTTTAAACACTGCTGTTACATCGTCAGTTCTTTCTTTAGCCACATCTTGAGCTTTAATCTGACCCAATACGCCATCTTCAAGTTCAACAATTGCCGCTTTCTCAGAAACTTCTTTAACGATTCCTTTAACAATACTGCCTTTAGGATTAGCTGCAACAAAAGAACCAAATGGGTCTTGTGCTAATTGCTTGATGCCTAATGAAATGCGTTCACGCTCAGAGTCAACAACTAATAACATCGCTTCAACTGTATCGCCTTTCTTGTATTTACGAATAGCCACATCATCAGCTTCATTCCAAGAAATGTCAGATAAGTGAACCAAACCATCAATTCCACCGTCAAGACCAATAAAGATACCAAAATCAGTAATTGATTTAATCTTACCCGTAACCACATCACCTTTCTCATGAGTTGCAGCAAATGCATCCCAAGGATTAGGTTGACATTGTTTCATGCCTAATGAAATACGACGTTTCTCTTCTTCAATGTCAAGAATAGCCACTTCAACTTCATCACCAGGTTGTACAACCTTAGCTGGATTGATGTTTTTATTAGTCCAATCAATTTCAGAAACGTGGACTAATCCTTCGATTCCTTCTTCAATTTCAACAAAACATCCGTAATCGGTAATATTAGTCACACGACCAAAGATTCGAGAGCCAACAGGTTGTCTGCGCGCTATATCTTTCCATGGATCTTCACCTAATTGCTTAAGACCTAATGATACACGTGTTTTCTCTTTGTCGAATTTAAGCACGCGAACTTCAAGCTCTTGTCCAATTTCAACAACTTCTGATGGGTGATTGAAACGTTTCCAAGACATATCAGTAATATGCAGTAAACCATCAATTCCACCTAAGTCTAAGAAAGCACCGTAATCGGTTAAGTTTTTAACGATACCTTTAATGATAGCGCCATCAACTAATGTTTCTAGTAACTTCTCACGATCTTCAGAGTATTCTGTCTCAACAACAGCACGACGTGAAACAACAACGTTGTTCCGACGTTTGTCTAATTTGATGACTTTGAATTCTAAATCTTTTCCTTCTAAGTAAGCAGGATCTCTAACAGGGCGTACATCGACCAATGAACCTGGTAAGAAAGCTCTTACTCCATCCATGTCAACAGTGAAACCACCACGTACTTTGCCTGTAATTTTACCCATAACAATGGCTTCATTGTCATGTGCTACTTGTAATTGCTCCCAAACCAACATACGTTTGGCTTTTTCACGAGAAAGAATTGTTTGGCCGTAACCATTTTCATACTTCTCAAGGGCAACATCGACTTCATCACCAATTTCTAATTCCAAATCACCCGAATCGTTTTTAAATTCGTCCAGTGAAATAACACCTTCAGATTTAAGGCCCGCATCAACAATAGCAAAGCCATTTTCGATATCAAGCACGACACCTTTGATGATAGTTCCAGGAATTAGTTTTTTTGCTGATAAATCGACTTCAAGCAGCTGTTCAAAATTTTCGCTCATATAAATATGCTCTATAAACACAAAGAGTTGTGTTTAAAATGTTTCCGTATCAATATAGGTTGATACTCGTTTAAAAAAAGAATGTTGAACCATTTCAACACCCCACTAAAAAATTTATGTAATAGATGCGTTCTTTAGTCCTGTTTTTTCAATAATGTTTTTACAAAACTGAAACACCTCATCAATACTTAAGTTACTGGTATCAATGATAATGGCATCATCTGCTGGAACCAAAGGAGAAGCCTTACGATTACTGTCTCTGGCATCTCGAGCACCTATCTCTTTTTCAAGAGCGCGGATATTAGCATCAACCCCTTTATTTTTCAACTGTTTCAAGCGTCTTTTTGCTCTTTCCCCTGCACTTGCGGTTAAATAGAACTTAATTTGTGCATCCTGGAAAACAACCGTACCCATATCTCGCCCATCAGCAACAAGCCCAGGGGCAACTCTAAAATCTTTTTGGCGCTGTAATAACGCCGCTCTTACCTCTGGAATAACGGCAATAATTGAGGCAATATTTCCGCAAGATTCGGTACGCAAATCGTAATTAACACACACGCCATCCAGATAAACTAAAGTAGGCTCACCAATGACCGATTCAAAACTCAAATCCAAGCCCTTTGCAAGTTCCACCAAAGTCTCTACATCTGATATTTCTGCATCTGTATTGAGCACTTTCAAAGCCAAAGCACGATAAATAGCACCACTGTCCAACAAATGCCAGCCTAGGTAATTTGACAATAATGAAGCCGTTGTGCCCTTACCAACACCTGAGGGACCATCAACGGTAATGACGGGGATTATTGCTGTGTTTTTCATATTGTTTTAGGAATTGATGCCACACTAAATTAAAAGCAGGAAATTATAAATCTAAGTCAGCTTGATTGCCAATTAAACACCTAAATTCACTACTTTTTGTAATAAGACTATAAAACCATTTATTGAGTTCTAATACTGGTTCTCCTCCTTCACGAGGATGACGACATATGGTGTTTTATGTCGTAAGCAGGTAAGGTGGAGTTACCTTTCTTACCGGATTATATATTTATCTATTTTCATATATCTATACTTCTTCATTCAGTTCTTGGTTAAAATCAACGATACATTTATTACATATAAAAGCAATGTCACTACATATAATCTGCTGTATACCTTCATCAAATTGCATGCTTCCACAAAAACTACACTTCGTCTTTTCGATTATTTCTTGTTGCTTCCTTAAGTATATTTTTGCTTGTTTTTCAGTGTACCTTGTTTTTATCCAATTTTTATCAACACCTGCATAATGTGATTCTGCAAGGAGTTTAGCTTCAACTAAAGATAAAGCGTCAAAATAGTCAAAGGCATAAACCACCTCCCATTTTTTATTACAATGCAATAAGAAGAACTCGTCTTTACCAACCTTTTTGCAAATAGCCATTCTAGGAACTTTTCCAACATATTTTCCATTGACATTGAGTTTTCTTTTTTTTGACAATCTATGCCGCTTATTGGTTTTAGCATATTCAACAACATAATGAGGGTCTAATATAATTAACGGAGGTTTTTTCATAATTCTACTCAACAACCTCCATCTTCCCCTGCTCTGCACTCATCGCACGGACTTCAGGATGGTACATGTCTTCGACCAATGTCGATGGAATGGTGTATTTCCCTGGAGTAACGGCGCGAGCAAGGTAAAAAACATGACTTGTTCGGTATTTTGATAAAGCCAAAGCGGCAATGTAACGGTCATCGCGGAATTCTTGATGTTTGATTCGGGTATAATTTTGCCATTGGTAAATGTATTTTTTATCAATTTTTATATCATCTAACGTAAATGAATGCGCTAAGTTTTGGTTTTCCAGCTCCAAACCAGCAGGCAATAATTCAATCAACATGGCATCGGGTAAATAGCTGCGGTTCTTGTCTTTTTTATCCAAACTCACCTCTACGTGCACCAAAATCATTTCGCCTGTTTTTAACTGTTTGATGTTTTTCTTATTGCCTTTGGTGTCGTAATAATGGCGTTTAATGATTATACCATTATTGCTAAAACTATTATCCTTGCGATAACCTTGCGTTTTGTAATCCACAAATAAGGTTTGCTTGCCAGTATTTGTTAATAATAAAGGCACTTTAGCCTCTTTAGCCAACCATAACTTAATTAAGTCATTGGATTGTTTAAAGCCATCGGTGTGGTTGTTTCGATTTAAATCTAACTGCCACTCATTGTTGTTTTTATTCTTTTCAAGAGCCTTGGCTAACCGAAATAAACTGCCGCGTTCTTGAGTTGACATCCAGCGTTTTCCTTTAAGCTCATCAAGCAATTGTGGAAATAATGCATTAGGTGTTTTTGCTAGTTTTTCAGTTAACAGGCTGTCGATACCAAGCAAAATGACTTGTGAAGTATCGCGAATAGTCGTACCATAATCACCATAGTAATAATAACCCTTTTCATCCGTTTTAAAATCAACTGCCGCAAGCCATGCTTCATTGGCTCGTCTTTCATCTCCCATCAATTCTAAAGCGGCGGCAAAATGCGCCAAAGGCAAAGCGGTTTTACTGAACTTGGCTTGTTTGTCATAGGCTTGACGCACATCTTGCAAGTTAACTTGCTTAATACCAGCCAACACATAAGCCGCATAGGCTTTGTAGGCAACCAAATAATGTTCTTTAGAACTTAAATACCGCGCTAAATCCGAGCGTGGTTTTTGGTTTTTACGCACATAGGTTCTCATGCGTTTGATGGCTTTTTTCAATACCGTTTCAGGGACGTTATAACCCTTGGCTTTGGCTTTTATCAGAAAGTCTGAAACATAAACTGTCAACCACCTTTCTTCTGGGGAATTATTACTCCATAAGCCAAAACTGCCATCGTAGCGTTGCATACCGACTATTCTACTGATAGCATTTTCAATCAATTGAGTGCGTTTTTCGAAAATTTCGACCGCTTTATTATTGCTAAATAGATTCAAATCACTTTGTTCTACTTGCATCAAAGGCCAAGCACGGCTGGTGGTCTGTTCTAAACAACCATAAGGGTATTGAATTAAATGCTGTAAATGAGCATTTGCATCCAAAATTGGTGTATTGGATACTTTTAAGATGGATTTCAAACCATCATCTTCATAAAAATCTAATGATTTTTGAGCAATTTTTATTGATTTTCCTGGCTCAATAACCGCTAATTGACTCGTGGTTACCGCAGCAGAAGCAGGTCGAATACCAAGCTTCCAATCACGCTCTAAAGAATAGTTGTTTTTGCCTGTTATTTTCGCTTTAACCGTTACGGCGCCCAATCCTCGGTGTGTTGTTGCCCTAATCGGTAGTTTTACGACTCGTTTTTCTTGAGCCTTAAGTTCAATAGTTTGCGATAATTTTTGTTCGCCAAGGTATTTATCAGCCGTTAAATTTAGTTGCATTATTTGAGTAAAGTCTTCGGTGTTTTGCACATCTATGACTGCAAAAGATTCATCGCCTTTGGCTAAAAATCTTGGCATTGCGCTGGATACCACAATTGGAGCCGCGACTTTCATGCGTGATTCAATACTCGCAACCTGAATTTCGTTATAAGCCATTGCCATTAAGCGAATTTCTCCATTAAAATAAGGAATATCGAGTTTTATTTTCGCTTCGCCATTGGCATCAAAGGCAACTTTTTCGGTAAATAAAGAGACAATTTGCACATCGGATTGAGCCGCATCCCCTCCTCGGTTAATATCAGCATCACCGCCGAATTTTTGTCGAGCCAATTGACCCTCGCCATAGGCAATAATCGAACCATACATATCGCGCAATTCAGCACTGTATTTTCGAGCAGCAAACAACCACGAAAAAGGATTAGGCGTTTTAAAATTACTGACATTTAACACACCTGTGTCAACGGCTGCCAAAGTCACAAAACTGCTCTGGCTGTGCAAATCTGTTGCTTTAACTGTTACAGTCACGCTAGATTCTGGCAAGATTTTTTCTGGATGGTCAATTTCCAGTGTTATTTTCCTATCATCACGATCAAGCGGCAGTGCAATGACACCAAAAGAACGAGCCGGAAGGTGTTTGCGTTTGCTATCGCCTTTTTGTATTACCATAACACTGGCATGTAAATCGTGGCGATTCCAACTGTTATCAATAGCAATAGCAACAGTTTGTTCGGCTGAACTTAATTGTACAGCTTTTTTGAATAACAGCTCATCACTTTCAACCGTTATGATTGCCAATCCGGCATAAGGCGCAGTAATCGTTAATTCCGCCTCCGAACCTTGGGTAATTGTGTCACTATTCCAAGACAATTGCACTTGATCTGGACGTTCACCATTGGCGTTTTCCGCATCGTACCAACTCCAACCAGAGAAAAACTGATAACTGCTGATAAGTGTTTGCTTGGCATCCCGAATTTCCACTCGGTAATTACCATAATCCACTGGCAAGGTCACTTTATTGACTTGATTCTTTTTTAAATTTATTACGGTATCAAAGACCGCAACATTGGTCTGGGAACGATTGTAACTCCAGCCATCATCGCCCCAATGCCAATAACGTTGGTCATTTTCACGAATTAATAACACATCAACATTGTTCATGTCCACTTTATCGCCTTGTCGATTAACGGCAATTAATTCGATTTCATTATTACTGTTTGGACTGGCATAATCAGCATCATTTTGCAGCCATGATGGTCGCACGCCAATAGCGGTTTCGTGTGGCCAAATAGTTTGCACAACGCGGCGAGAGATTGGGCGACCACCTGATTCGTAGACATTGACATAGGTTTTAATTCGCAATGGGAATTTAGTGTCTTTCCATTGATTTTGAATAGTCAAGGACGCAAAACCTTTTTCATCCAACTTCGCTTGCGGTACATCGAAATTTAAATCATAATCGTGGTAACTGCGTGAACCAAACTCATAGTCTTTAAATTCATCAAACAAACGCGTTTGGTTGCCAACAGAAACAGTGGCATCAAAACGGTTATTGGCAGCAGGTGAACCATAAAGGTAATCACTTTGCACATCAATAAGACTATCATCGCTTGCATCGATGTGTTTTTTGTTATCGTGGGCTTTTAAAGCCAACTTCAAGCGTTCAGGTAAAAAATCTTCCACCGAAAATTTGTATTCAAATTTATCGGTATTACCCAAGGTTGCAATAAATGTCCATTCACCCGTTAAAGCATCCTTCGGCACGCTGAATTCTGAGCTATAGAGTGAACTGTCATCTCCCGTCCATGTAAAAGACTTAAAACTGCGGTAATCGGGGCGTTTCATCTCGACTTTTATAGGCGATGCTTTAACTTTTTTACCATCGGCATCACGCAATATGCCATTGATATTAATGGTTTCGCCTGGTCGGTATAAATCACGCGGTGCATACAAGAACAGTTCTTGTGGATGATAAGGGCGAGAGGATAAATTAAATTCAGATAAATCCATTTTGGGTTGATTCAAGCGAACCAAATTAAAGTTATCGCTCTTTTGAGCCAAAACAAATCGTGCTTTTTTTATTTCAGGCGTTTTAAATTCGGCAAAACCTTGAGTGTCTGTGTGAGTCTGATCAATCACAACACCGTTTTCATCAACCAGTTTTATAGAAATATTTTTATACGCTTTGGCTTGTGGCAGTTGGTGAGTAAATACCACCAAAGAATCATCGTATTTTCGTGTATGCAAACCAATATCCGTGCTAACAAACCACGTGTTTTGAATATTATACGAATACATATCGTGTGGCATCATGGTGACAAAATACAAACCCGACTTTTGCACTTGTTCAATATTCTTGATATTTATATCGTGTTGTGCTCGTTTGTTTTTTTCGCTTTTTAACTCAAACTCAGCGGTATACACCACCTTAGCAATTTTATACATGCGTTCTAATGTATAAATTTCATTACGGTAATTCATTTGTAAAAATTGTGCGTACTTATCAGGATTGATGCGCCAAAATTTCAAATCAACAGCTTCCACATTAACCGCTTCAATCGGTAAAACATTGCTATCTTTTAGTAGTGTTGAACCCTTTGAAACAAAACGCACACTTTTTTGGTAAGGGCGGGTATTGAGGTCTTTAGTAAAACCGCTTTTTATTTTTTTACCGTTTATTGACAGCAAACCCTTATCCACCAGCACTTTATAATGCGTGTCGGCTTCGATAAAAGGAAAATACATGGATGAATTGCTTTCATCGTAAATCCAACCGCCTTTTACTAATTGATTGCTTTCCTTGCCTGTATATACTTTTATCAAACTATCTATATTTTGTTGACCATCCACTGGTAAGGTCAGGTTGACTTGTAAAGCCGGTGCATTTTCAAACAAACCTTCAGTGATGCTTAGCACTTTAAACTCGGTTAAGTCTGAATAGTTTATTTTGTCACGTTTTAAGCTGTTATTACTCGGTATCGACTGAGGCTGAGTAAGTTTTTGTACAGCCTCGCTAGATTTATTTGATTGAAGTGAGTCATCAGAACACGATGAAACAAAGAGTAAGGCAAAAAGAATAAGAAAATTTTTCATTGGTGTATTTAATTTTAGTAAAAGATATGATAATAGACAAGTATAGCAAATTAATGCTGAATTTATGATGAATTGTGGCAGTAATAAAAATCTATTTAATAACGTGTAGCTTGTCATGACAGGTTTCATAGAAAATTTCACGGCAACATTTATCTATCCTCCTTTTTGTGCCAAACTCTTAGCACCACTAACAAATGTTTTGTATAGGAGTACCTAATTTGATAATCAAGAATATAGAGGTCTCTAGTAATATCAGGGTTTGTTGCATGTTTTACTTTTATTCCCATTTCTGGGTTTTTGAGTAAACTCCTAATACCTTTTGCCAGTTTCTTAGCTATTCTATTAGCCGCAATTCGGTTTTTTATCGAAATGAATTTTTTTAACCTTTTTAAATCGTATGTTACCTTTTCTGATATTTCAAGTTCCATTATTTCACTTTAGGCATTTCGAGTTCATTGTCAGTACCCCAACTCTCAACCCATTCTAAGACCTTTTCACCTTCAATGACTCTACCGTTCTTAACATCTTCGAGCCCTTCAAGAGTATCCAACCATTTCTGTGATTCCATATTTTCTTTTATTACATACTCAGCTACAGCCTCATTGATTAACCAGCTTTTACTGCGTTGTTTCTTTTCAGCAAGTTCTTTTAATGATTCATTAAGTTCGTCTTTAATTCTAACACTTGTAATACTCATACTGATGCCTTGTACTAATTTGTAATACATTGTAATTTAATCCTGATGTTTTGTAAAGTTAAATTTTTATTGACAAAATATTTCAATTAGGTAATATATTGCGAAACATATTACATTATTAACTGATGCCAACAAAATTAAAAAAAATATCCGATGCCTTTATCGGTAAACAAGCCGATGATTTAAGCAACTTGATTCGTGAACAGGTTAAACCTATTTATGAGTCACTGGGGATAGTAGTGCCAGTCAAGTCATGCTCGGTGATACATTATTTGCATAAATTCGATGATTTATCCATTACCGATTTAGCCAAACACTTAAAACAATCGCACCAATTGATTAAACAAAAAATCCCCAAACTGATTCAATTGGGGTTAGTAACTGCTAAAAGTGATGAAAATGATAAACGCCGAACCACTTATCATTTAACCACTGCAGGCAGAGAACAAGCCACATTATTAAATGAAAACTCATTAAATACCGTTTACGAACATTTAAGTGACGAAATCGGTGCCAATTTACACCACGTATTAAATGATGCGATAAAAGCTTTAAAACAAAAAGAACTCTTAACCCGTTTTAACGAGATTAACACATGAACTCAAGAATAGACAAAACCCGTAAAATTAAAGCCCCAACCGGCACAACACTAAGCTGCAAATCTTGGTTAACCGAAGCTCCGATGCGGATGTTGATGAATAATCTAGATGCACAAGTTGCCGAACGCCCAGAAGAATTGGTGGTTTATGGCGGCATAGGACGTGCAGCTCGTAATTGGGAATGTTATGACCAAATTGTTGCAAGTTTAAAGAACCTTGAAGATGATGAAACATTACTGGTGCAATCAGGCAAACCTGTTGGCGTGTTTAGAACCCATAAAGATGCCCCACGGGTATTAATTGCTAACTCAAATTTGGTTCCACATTGGGCAAATTGGGAACATTTTAATGAACTGGATAAAAAAGGTTTGATGATGTACGGGCAAATGACCGCTGGTTCGTGGATTTATATCGGTTCTCAAGGCATCGTGCAAGGCACCTATGAAACCTTTGTTGAAGCTGGGCGACAACATTTTGATGGCGATACCAAAGGCAAGTGGATTTTAACCGGCGGACTTGGCGGCATGGGTGGAGCACAACCTCTGGCAGCAACCATGGCAGGCTACAGCATGATAGCGGTAGAATGCGATGAAACTCGCATAGATTTTCGCCTAAAAACAGGCTATGTGGATAAAAAAGCCTATTCAATAGAACAAGCCATGGACATGTTAAACCACGCCTTAAAAAAAGGTCAAGCCATCTCAATTGGCTTACTGGGCAATGCAGCTGATGTATTTGGGCAAATGTACGCTGATGGCATTCGACCCGATTTAGTCACCGACCAAACCTCCGCACACGACCCCGTTAATGGCTATTTGCCGCAAGGTTGGAGTGTCGAACAATGGCGAGAAACCATTAAAACCAATCCCGAAGAAGTGGCAAAACAAGCCCGCAAATCCATGCGTGTGCAAGTGCAAGCCATGCTCGATTTTCACTCACAAGGCATTCCTACTGTTGATTACGGCAACAATATCCGCCAAGAAGCCTATAACGAAGGCCTAAAAAATGCCTTTGACTTCCCAGGATTTGTGCCAGCTTATGTTCGCCCATTATTCTGTCGAGGCATTGGACCCTTTCGTTGGGCAGCCTTATCAGGCGACCCCGAAGACATTTACAAAACCGATGCCAAAGTCAAAGAAATCATTGCCGATGACCCACATCTGCACAACTGGTTAGACATGGCTCGTGAACGCATCCAATTTCAAGGCTTACCCGCACGTATTTGTTGGGTAGGCTTAGGATTACGCGACAAATTAGGCTTGGCATTCAATGAAATGGTACGCAACGGCGAACTATCAGCCCCCGTTGTTATCGGGCGTGACCACCTAGACTCAGGCTCTGTTGCCAGCCCAAACCGTGAAACCGAAAGCATGGCTGACGGCTCAGATGCCGTATCAGATTGGCCATTACTCAACGCCATGCTCAATGTTGCCAGCGGTGCCACATGGGTTTCACTGCACCACGGCGGTGGAGTCGGCATGGGCTACTCGCAACACTCAGGCTTGGTAATCGTTTGCGATGGCACCCTCGAGGCTGACGAACGCATTGCCAGAGTATTGTGGAACGACCCAGCCACAGGTGTCATGCGACATGCCGATGCGGGTTATGAAATTGCTAAGCAATGTGCGAAGGAGAATGAGTTGAATTTACCGATGATAAATGGAAAATAAAGGAAAAAAGCGTAACGCAAAGGGCGCAAAGAAGGCACAAAGTTCGCAAAGTATAAAATATAAAATGTAAGGTGGGCTTGCCCACCAAATTTGATACTGAGCAATTATCGAGGCAACTGATACACTGCTGGTGGGCAAGCCCAACCTACGACAATGAGTAATAAAAAGACTCCTACGGATTGTTGGCTTTAGCCGACCCTTTTTAGAAAGTTGACTAAAGCCAACTACCCGAAAGAGTTATAAAAGAATGGTGAGTTACACCGAAAAAACCTCTGTGTATCTCTGTGAAACCTCTGCGAACCTCTGCGAGACTCTGTGTTCCTTAGCAGAGTTAAACAAAATAAAGAACCAACAGGAAACTGTATAATACTATGAAAAAAATAAAACTAAACAAACAAGGCTTGAGCCTCAAACAATTAAGATACATCTGGGAAAACCCAATAAACTTTTCATTAGATGATGAGATGATGGTGGGCATTAAGGCATCTCGCAAGACCGTTACTGATATTGCTGATTCGGATGAGACGGTTTATGGGGTTAATACGGGTTTTGGCTTGTTGGCAAGTAAAAAAATTGCGCGGGTTGATTTGGATAAATTGCAACGCAATTTGGTGATTTCTCATGCCACGGGCGTGGGGAATGCCATTGATGAAAATACCACGCGTTTGATTATGACACTCAAAGCGGTGAGTTTATCCCAAGGGTTTTCGGGGATTCATCCCAATACCATAAACTTGTTGATTGAGATGATTAATCATGAGATTTATCCGATTATACCTGAAAAAGGCTCGGTCGGTGCTTCGGGTGATTTGGCTCCGCTTGCTCACATGAGTTTGGTGATGATTGGTTTGGGTAAAGCCAGATATAAGGGCGAAACCGTTGATGCCAAATTTGCCTTGCACCAAGCAGGTCTGAAAGAGATAAAACTCGGGCCCAAAGAAGGCTTGGCTTTGCTTAATGGCACACAAGTTTCTACGGCTTTGGCGTTAAAAGGCTTGTTTTTAACCGAAAATTGCTTAACTGCGGCGGTTTTATCGGGTGCTTTGTCGGTGGATGCAGCCAAGGGTTCGCTTTCGCCCTTTGATCCGCGTATTCATGCGGCTCGTGGTCAGATTGGGCAGATTAAATTAGCTAAGATTTATTGTGGTTTATTACGTGATTCAGAAATTGTAAATTCTCATGAAGATTGCGATCGTGTGCAAGACCCTTATTGTTTGCGGTGTCAGCCGCAAGTGATGGGAGCGATTTTGGATTCGGTTGAATACACCGCAAGTCGCTTGTTGATTGAAGCCAATGCAGCAACGGACAATCCTTTGATTTTTTCCGCCGAAGGTGATGTGCTTTCCGGTGGTAATTTTCATGCTGAACCAGTAGGACTTGTGGCAGATTTTATCGCCATTGGTTTGGCTGATATGGCGAATATGTCCGAACGCCGCATTGCCATGTTGATTGATCCGCATATGTCACGATTACCTGCATTCTTGGTACCTGATTCGGGAGTCAATTCTGGCTTTATGATTGCTCATGTGACCGCAGCGGCTTTAGCAAGTGAAAATAAAACCTTGGTCCATCCTGCCAGTTGCGATACCATTCCAACCTCAGCCAACCAAGAAGACCATGTCTCAATGGCAACCTATGCTGCACGAAAATTAACTGATATTGCTGAAAATACTGCCACCATAATTGGTATTGAAATCATGGCAGCTTGCCAAAGTATTGATTTTCATGAACATTTAAAAACATCCCCGAGCTTGTATAAGGTCTACCAACAAGTACGTAAACAAGTACCGTTTTTAGACAAGGATAGATTAATGACTGATGATTTGCACAATTTACGCAATATGGTTTTAAAAGGTGAACTGAATAAGCATCTTGAAGGTTTGTGCCCGAGTTTGTAGACTTCGTTTGAGGATTTTAAGGAACACAGAGGTTCACTGAGAATACACAGAGTTACACGGAGTAATTTCCTAGTTCCCATGCTCCGCGTGGGAACTTATTGAAAATTTTTTTACGTCTCTTTTTGAGGTTTATTCAACTCGTGTATATACTGTCTCTACTCCCTTGGCTTCTTCACCTTCTGGAGTTACATTATAGGCAGTGATAGTAAGGTGATCATCGTCAATGAGCTCATATTCAGTACGCCAACCCCATTGTTCAATTCCCTCACCCACATCGTATTTACTAAATACACTAAAACCTTTTTCAGTTGCCTTACCTTTAGATAATAATAGCGCATAGTTCATGTGAAAACTGTCAAACCACGAGATTTCGTAATCTTTTGATACAGAGTTTTGGACTATTGTTTCTTCACCATGATGTGGTTTCCCCTGTATGGAGCCAGTGTAGTAATGACGAATTAATTGACCATCCAACATGGCTTTAAATTCACTAGTAACAGTGGATTCATCGGCTAATTTGCCAGGCTCAAACCAAGTTTTGACATCGCCTTGCCATTTGCCAATAAGTTTTTTAAATAATGTTGTTTTTGACATTTGTATATTCTCCAAAGTGATATTGTAATTAATACAATAATTTTGCATAAAGCCCAATTTATATAATTATTGTAGGTTTAAATTCAGCAAATAAACTGTTTATCGGATATTTCGATAGCCAATTTTAACTTATTAGACAATCGGCATCTCTTTATATCATCTGCGTTATTCTGCGTTTATCTGCGGAAAATAAATCAAACCCTCCCGCGTAACCATGGTGATACACGGTATCTATCATCGCCAAACCAGTGGTGTAAATTATCCAAGGTTTCAACAACTCTTGCTATGCCTATTTTATGCGCCCATGCTATAAGCCCAATGGGATAGTTGACACCTTTTTGCATGGCTAAATCCACATCATTTTCGTTGCAGACGCCATTTTCTATGGCATCGGCGGCTTCATTGATGAGCAAACAGACGGTGCGCATGGCGATTAAGGCAGGTTTATCTTTACCAATAACAACTTGTTTGCCAAGTAATTGAAAAACACCGATCACATGATTTTGAGTGGCTTCTGGGCAGTTTTTATCAAAACTGAGGTGAATGATTGGGCAATTTTCATAATCCAACATTAGATCTATTTGTGCTAGGTGGTTTTGTTGGGTAGTTTTTAGGCGTTCTTTACAGGTTTGACCATTACTTAATTCAATAGCACAATCGTGGATTTGCATAGCTACTCCACCTTGGTGTTGGGTAACGATAATGTCATCTAGGTTTGAGAGCTGTTTTTTGAATGCGTCAAATAAAGTGCACTCACTATTAAAACTGATGGATTTAGCGGCTTGTTGTGGGCTTTGATAGTTGACTTGTGGTTTTTCTTCTCCATTGTAGCGATAAAATCCTTGCCCTGTTTTTTTACCCAGTAAATTGGCAGCAACCATTTCTTCTTGTATCAATGAGGGACGATAACGAGCATCATTGTACATACTAGCAAAAACGGTTTTACTGACCGATAAATTGATGTCGATACCGATTAAATCCATTAGAGTAAAAGGTCCCATGCGAAATCCTGCAGATGTCATGATGGCATCCATTCCCTCTGGTTTTGCCACTTGCTCTTGCAACATTTTCATGGCTTCACCATAAAAAGGGCGTGCCACTCTGTTGACGATAAATCCTGGAGATGATTGTGCAAGTACGCCTGTTTTGTTCCAAAACACACACAATTGCAGTCCTAAATCCAAACTTTTCTTGGATGAACGCAATCCGGCAACCACTTCGACTAATTTCATCACGGGCGCTGGATTGAAAAAATGCAGTCCTATCATATTTTCTGGTTGTTGCAAAACAGATGCTATTGATGTTATTGAAATGCTTGAGGTGTTGCTGGCAAATAATGTATTTTCGTTGCATATAAATTGCAGTTGAGTAAATAATTTTTGCTTTATTTCTAAGTTTTCAACAATTGCTTCTATAACAAGATCTGAATCAGATAATTTTGGCAAATCAGAAATAATTTCAATATTATCTAATATTTTTTGTCGAAATTCTGCTGTAATTTTTCCACGCTGCACACGCGATTCAAGGCGTTTTGACATGGTTTGCTTGGCTTGATTAGCAAAGGCATTGTTAAGGTCATAGACCTTGACTTGTTGATTACAACTAGCTGCTACTTCAGCAATACCAATGCCCATAGTGCCTGCACCTATTACGGCTATATTTTGTATTTTAGTTAACATTACGAACCTTTAAAATTAGGCTTTCTTTTTTCAGCAAAAGCTTGCACCCCTTCTTTAAAATCATGGGTTAATCCCATCAGCCTTTGCACATCACGCTCATTGTCTAATTGTTCATCATAAGTGTTTGCATAGGATTTTTCTAATAATTCTTTGGTATTGGCGAGAGCCAGAGTTGGACGATTTGCAATAGTTGTGACCAATTTATCTACCTCAGATTGAAAATCATCATCAGCTACACTTTTATAAATCATGCCCCACTCTTCTGCCTTTTGTGCAGTGATAGGTTCGGCTAACATAGTCAACGCTTTAGCGCGTGCCAGTCCGACCAACTTTGGTAATATCCACGAACCATTGCAGTCAGGCACTAAACCCACTTGAGAGAAGGACTGAATAAATTTAGCTGACTCTGTAGCAATAACAATATCACAGTTTAGGGCAATATTAGCACCCGCTCCTGCTGCCACTCCATTAACTGCACAGACTATAGGCACACGAATGGATTTTAAAATACGCAGATTAGTGTTGTAGCCTTTCTCTAGAGTCTCACCCAAATCCATTGATTTATCACCTTTACGTTCGCCTAAATCTTGCCCAGCACAAAAGCCACGCCCTGCTCCGGTAATCAAGATACATCGTAAACCATCTTGGCGCGTTAATGATTTTAAAATTGTGTAGAATTCATCGTGCATTGTTTTAGAAAAAGCATTAAGCTTATCTGGACGATTAAGTTCGACCCGTGCGATATTGTTTTCTATGGAAAAGTTAAAGGTCTGGTAGCTTGGATTTGTCATAAGTATTAGATTTGTTATTTTCTTGGTCAAACATTATAATACTTGTCATGAAAAATATCTATGAAATTGATGGTGTCAAACCTGTCATACATCCGACAAGCTTTATTCACCCTACAGCCGTGATAATTGGTTCTGTACAAATCGGTAAAAATTGCTACATCGGCCCCAATGCTTCTCTTCGAGGAGATTTTGGTACCATTATTTTAGAGGATGGTGTGAACTTTCAAGATATGTGTGTCGCACATGGTTTTCCTAATGGTACAACTTTGCTTAAAGAAAATGCCCATATTTCTCATGGTGCTGTTATTCATGGCTGTACAATTGGCAAAAACACTATGGTTGGAATTCAGTCAGTTATTATGGATAATGCTGTGATTGGTGATGAATGTATGATTGCGGCTTTGAGTTATATTAGACCCAATTTCGTTGCACCCAATCGTTCAATCATTGCGGGCATTCCTGCCGTAATTAAACGCGAAGTTAGCGATAAAGAAATCAACTGGAAATCAGAAGGAACCGCATTCTATCAACAATTAGCCGTTCGCAGTTTGGCAACCATGAAAACCTGTGAACCGCTTACGGATAAAAACAAGCAAAAGCCCTTAGCAAAAGGTTCTTTTCAACCGCTTTAATCATTTTTTTGATTCGATGTATTCTGTTAAATGGCTTTTCAAATCCTTAAGTTGTCGATGAGAACAACAAAATAAACCCAAGTCTTTGGCTCGTTGTTCGGTGTAACGACTTAGCTTTTGGTAACTGACTAACATCGCTTTACCTGAATTACCACCCAATGTTTCTTTTAAGGTGTCCAGACGATAAATGGCAGCAGCACCTGGTGTATTGGCATCAGCATGTTTAGTAAATTTTCGGGTTTTGCATTCAATTAAATGCAAGCGATTATGCGCCATGCAAATGACATCAATCTCATTTTTGACTTTACCTTGTGCGCGAACAATTTCCATGCCTTTGGCTAAATCACTAATGGCTGGGTTTTCACTGCGCATTTCATAGAGTAGACTGAAAACATGGTTTTCCAACCACCCACCGTTAGCATAAAAGCGGCTTTCTTCGTCTTTAAAATAGATAATATTATTGTTAATATGCAAAAGCCCTACGTCTTCAAATTTGTTAAGAATTGCTTGTAAATGTGGTTTACGTTTATAGTTTCTATCGAGCCTGTATTTCAAAGAGATGTCAGCACGCATGGCAATATGATTCATTGCCGCCAAAGATCCACCAAAATTCGCTATATTTTCAATCAACCATTGAGTCAGTGCGCGCCTATCTCTGGGTTCTTGATGGGTTTGTCCTTTACTGAGCACTTGTGATGAAGTGAATTTGATGTATTCATGGATTTTTAACTGTGTTTCTAATGTTTGCGAAGGATTTGCACTTGGATGTAACCAATGCAATTGATTGGTAAATTTATCCACCACAAAAGCATCCTTATTTTTTGAGGTTAAATATTCCAATGAGACCAATACCATCATGCGGTAACCAGAAGATGCGTTAAAAATCAGATCATGCTGTGTATTGTCTTTTAAAACATGTTTTAAAATGTTGCGAATTTGAGCTGGGTCAAAGGAGACCATTTGACTGGTGCATTTAATTCCTCGATTAACTAGCACAGATTTAATGCCTTCAACATCGTGTTCTTTGCGGTGCAACAAAATAACTTTATCGCACTTTAAATGCAAGGCAGCACTGGCTATTCCAGCATTTTTTCTATCATAGATGGCAAGATGCACGTTCATAAAAAATCCTTTGAAAGCTGCACAGAACGTTCATATGCAGCCTCAATAGCTTGTTTAATTGTTCTTTCTAACTTATTGTTATTAAATGAAATTAATGCTGCTTCTGTAGTGCCTTTGGGTGAGGTTACATTTTTACGTAATACACTAATATCATCCGCACTGCGCTGAGCGAGTATGGCTGATCCCAGTGCGGTTTGTTCAACTAGCTTAGCTGCCACATCAGGTTTTAAGCCCAATTCTATTGCTGCTTTTTGCATGTATTCCATAAATAAAAAGAAATAAGCCGGACCGCTGCCTGATAACGCGGTTACGATGTCAATCTTAAATTCTTCATCAACCCAATGCGAGATACCGACTGAGTCCATAATGCCTTCAGTTAAGTGCCTTTGTTCTTTACTGACTTTATCATTGGCAAATAAGCCCGTTGCACCTTCACCAATTAAGGCTGGAGTGTTGGGCATTGTGCGGACAATCGAGACATCTTGAGACAACCATTTTTCCAGATGTTCAACTTTAATTCCTGCAGCAATTGAGATAACTAAAGCCCCTGTTTCGACAACACTATGTTTAATATCTTGAGTCACAATTTTCATGATTTGTGGTTTTACTGCCAAGATAACCACATCAGGAATACCAAAATGCTCGTTATTGCCTTGGTAAGTATGCACGCCAAATTTTTCAGTTAATAATTGCCGTTGGTGATGACCTGGATCGCTAGCAGAAATTTGTGAGGGCAAAAAACCACGCTTAATTAAACCCCCAATCAAACTGGCCGCCATATTGCCTGCCCCTACAAAACGAACTTTTAAATCGGTTAGCTTTTTCATAACTTTCTTTCTATTTGATGTCGTGAAGCACCTATGTGTGCTCCTTGCTTAATTAAATTCAATATATCAAAAAAAGGCGGACACATAGGTCTGCCACTACCTGAATTTAATTAGGTTTATCTGATAAGTGCATTAAAGGCAATGGCTGTGGAGAGTTACTGTCCATAAAATATATCTTTGAAGCGGGATCTTTAGAAATTGACTTCAAGGCTTCTAAACTCATTAATTTTATGTAGTTTGGATTACTACCAATCGCTTCATTAATTTTCTTAATCTCATAGGCTTGGGCATCAGCTAAAATTATTTTTTGTTTAGCCTCTTCTTCGGCAGCGTGACGTTGGGCCTCTGCTTGTGCGACCAATTGTTGCTGCTCAGTTCTAAATCTTTCAAGCTCTGCTTTTTGTTTTTCTACTGCTTGCTCTCGTTCTTTTTTAGACTCAATGGCTTTAGTAATAAAGTTTGGTAAAGTGATATCACGAATTAAAACGGCTGAAACTACCACACCCTTTGGTTCAAGGTATTCCTGCAAACCCGTTAATAATGCTGTCTGTAATTTATCTTGCGTTTCTTCTAAAAAGAAATCTTCTGCTCGTTTTATGGTTTTGCCTTGTTCTCTGAGCAATGAACGCAATTTTGGAACCAGCTGCACTTCAATTAACTGATTCATATCACCTGTTGATTGCAGCATTTTTGCTACCTGTGCTCCATTCAATCGGTATTGAACACTGACATCAATTGATGTTTGCAACTGATCTTGTGAAGGCACTTGGGCATGCTCTTTATGGGTTTTTTCACGAATATCAAATGTGTGCCATGCATACAAAGGATTAACAGGGACATGCAGTCCTTCAGGGTAACTTTTTTCCACAATTTTACCAAATAATGTTGCAACAGCTGCGTGACCTACTGGAACTGTTTTATATAATTTAGACCCAAACATTAAAGCCAGTAATATAATAGCACCAAATATAGCTGTCTTTATCGGAAAGGGTTGTCTGGGTTGGATATGTCTTACGTTATTGTTGTTCATTTTTTGCTCCTTAAATAGTGTAATGTCTTTATTTTAACAACATTTGGTTAAATTTGCTTGTGTCATTTGTCACGGTAACAGATAAATTTTCTAAGTCCTTTACCTTTTTTAATGCATCAGGTAATTCTAGTTTTATTTTTAATACACTCTCTACCGTTTCAATAAATTTTGTGGGATGGGCAGTTGATATAAAAACACCTTCTTCATCATTTTGTAAAGATTCAATCAGTCCTGCATAAGCAATAGCGGTATGCGGTTCAGCGATATAACCTTCAATTTGCAGTTGTTCCATGGCTATAAAAGTTTGTTCATCGTCTTTAATAGTCGCAGAAATAACTTGCTTAACCTTGTCTATATCATTGTTAAATAAGGACATTATACGAGGCCAATTACTTGGATCACTAACGTCCATAGCATTGGATACTGTTTCGATTGTTTTATTAGGTGACCAAATGTTTTCCATTAAATAACGAGGCACGGTATCATTGGCATTAGTTGCGGCTACGAATCGTTTGATTGGTGCTCCAATTTGCCTGGCGATTAATCCTGCAGTTAAGTTACCAAAATTTCCACTTGGGACAGACACTACTAAATTGCCTTTTGGGTATTTACTTGCGATTTCAAAGTAATAACACACTTGAGCAAGCAATCGTGAGATGTTAATTGAGTTAGCAGAGGTTAAATTATGTTTCTGTCTTATTTCGTCCGAATCAAATGCGGCTTTGACCATTCTTTGGCAGTCATCAAAGTCCCCTTCTACGCTATAAGTTTCGATATTTTTACCTAAGGTACAAAAAAGTTTTTCTTGTAAATTTGAAATTTTCCCTTTGGGATAGAGTATCTTAACGTTAATTCCTTGAATACCATAAAAAGCATGAGCCACAGCCGCTCCAGTATCTCCAGATGTCGCGGTTAGTATAGTCACATGATCCTTATCGTTAAATTCTTTGACGCATTGTGCCATGAAACGTGCACCAAAATCTTTAAATGCCAATGTTTGACCATGAAACAATTCCAAACAGGCAATATTTTTTTCTATCTGTTTCACTTTAACTGGAAAGTTAAATGCAGCAGTAACCATTTGCCTTACTTTTTCAAGAGAAAGTTCAGCATCGATTAAATGATGAATAACATGAGCACTTCTTTCAACGAAATCCATGGACAGAATTTCATCAACATTTTTCAATGGTTTAAATGAATCGACAAAAAACAATCCTCGTTGCTGCCCTATTCCTTGAATAACGGCTTGTTTAAAATTAACTTTCTCAGATGGGATTTTTAAATTATGTAATTTCATTATTTTCTACAATTAGTTTTATGTTTCAATTTCTACTTCACGAACACCAAAATTATCAACCTTACAGATATGGCTAAACCCACCTTTTAGGCAAAAATTATTAAGTGCATATTTTTGAATTTTATTGGATGTTTCATGGTTGTTTGTTACTGCAAATACCGTTGAGCCTGAACCAGAAATACCAAAAGCAATAGCTCCCATACTTTTTGCGTAATCGCGATAAGCATCAAAACCATCAATTAAATATTTTCGTTTAGGCTCAGCAATCACATCAAACAACACAGAAGCAGCCATATCAGCATTTTCTGCATGCAAAGCATGGACAAATACCGATAAATTTTGTGCAAATTTGATACTGGTTGCTAAATCGATTTCTTTTGGTAAAAGATCTCGAGCCTTCTTAGTTGATACTTCGATTCCAGGGTAACTCACCACCAGTTGCCAAGACTCTGGAAATGGCACAGAAACACATGGCTGCATTTCATTTCCAGTCATTAACTGCAAACCTCCAAGCAAACAAGGCGCGACATTATCGTAATGAATAGAACCACTGACTTCGCCTTCCAATTGCCCTCCTAATTCTAATAAGTCATCAATACTCAAAGCATCACCGAAGAATTTATTTAAGGCATAAAGGGTTGCCACTGATGAGGAGGAGGAAGAACCTAAGCCACTGCCAACAGGCAACCTCTTTTCAAGATGCAATTTTAGTGCAGTTGTAGGAAAACCTTTTAATGCCATTTTCTGCATATATAACTTATAAGCACGTGTCACTAAATTAACGGACTTGTCTTTTGGCAAGACATCGGCGTAAGGTCCAGACACCGTCAAATCATAAGTATCGGCAGTTTCAACTGATACAATGTCACCGAGCATCTCACCGTTTATGGGAGAGATTGCCAGTCCTAATAAATCAAAGCCAACTGAAAAGTTGCCAATGCTAACGGGTGCAAATACTTTCATAACACGTATCTTAATTGATTATAAATATTTTGCTAAGGTTATTTAAATAGAAATGGATTAAACTTGAAAAATTTGTTGTTTATCTTCTAGGTTATCAGATATTTTTAGTGCTGTTAGTTTTCCACCCCAAACTTTACCTGTATCTAAACAAATGACATTATTTTCTTGCATCAAACCCAGTGCCGACCAATGACCGAAAATAATTGTGTATTTCTTCTTTTTGTATGGCTTAAATCGAAACCAAGGGATTAATTTAGGGAAACTTTCAATTTCACCCTTTGCTTTAAAATTTAGGCCATTATTTTTAAACAAAAAACGCATTCGGGTTAAACTATTAACAGCAAATCGCGCTCTATCTGTACCAGACAACGATTTATTCCAATGATTTGGGTGTGCTCCGTACATGTTTTTGAAAAATTTAACTGGCTTATTCTGTAAATAAGTTTCGACAAATTTTGCCTCTTTTTTTGCTCTTTTTAAAGACCATAAAGGGTAAATTCCAGCGTGAACTATAATTTTTTTGATTTTCTTATCATGAATTAACACACTTTGATTTCGCAACCAATTCATGAGATTAGCACAATCGGGGGTTTGAAATATTTCTTGAAATTCACTGTTTCGTGTTTTCCTAAGTCGATGCAAATAAAATTGAGCAAGCAAACTTAAGTCGTGGTTACCTAACGTTACTTGGCATATTTTTTGGTGCGCATATATCCAACGAAGTGTTGCTAAGGATTGCCCTCCTCGATTAACTAAATCACCACAAAAAATCAATTTATCTTTTGATTCATCAAATTTTACTTTTTTTAATAGCGCCATTAACGCATCAAAACATCCTTGAACATCTCCTATGATGTAGGTAGACATTAACGAAAAACCTTTGTGTTTTGTTTTCGTCTGAATCGAGAAAATTCTGTTAATTCCCATGGTCTTAGCGCAATAACTAAGGTCGTTCCATAGCGACTTTGCAGACCTATATTTTGATCTTTATAGGCTAAATCGTTAAAATTTTGTGCCAATTGTTGCATCTTTTTATGGATAGTCTGATTAGAGCTATTGGATACCATACCATTAATAACGATACGTAATTCACCCGCATTAACAAACTGACAATCAAAGAAATCATCTTGAATATGGTTTTCAAAATAACGTTGGATCGGTCCATTTTTCTGCCATTGAAAGGTTCGACTGACAAGGGTTTTGATTTTATTACCTGGTTTTAAACTTATTAAATTAATTTTCTCTAACTGCAATAGAAGCTTTATTAGTTCTGATTCTTCTAAATCATAAAGCTCATAAATATCATTAAAAGACAAGTTATTCATTACTGAAATTGTTATCAGTAATAATTTTGTATTAGAAACAATCTTCTTTTCTTGTGCAACAGTGAGTTGTTCCAGTTGCATACTCTCAAGATGAACAAGTTCAAGCAAATCTGATAATTCAAGATTAACTAAGAGCAATATTTTTTCTAACCGACTTAATGAAATATCACCTTGGGTAAACTGCCGTTTAATGCTGGATTCTGAGATGTTCAGGTGTTTTGCTACGTCGACATACTTAATGCCATGGGATTTCAAGGTCTTTTTTAAAGTTTGGATTATTTTAATTGATTGACTCATGCACATATTTTAGTTAAAAGTGGCATGAATTAATACTTTATAGTCGATATACGATAAATTTCATCACTTTCGACATGGCAGTCATTAGGGATTTTATTGGTTTAGGAAACTCAACACCTCCTGCATCCCTCGCGTTTTGTCCGTGTCTTATTTCATCGGCTTTCATTTGAGCTAATATTGCATGTGTTTTTGTGTCTTGTCTTGGTATTTGGTTGATGTGTTCTTGCAGATGGTTTTCCACTTGTTTTTCAATTTCGATTACAAAACCATAACTAATTTTATCCCCTAATAATGCAGCTGTTGCACCCATAACAAAGGAACTCGCATACCAAAAAGGGTTAAACACGCTTGTATAAGTCTCAAAATCAGTTAGACGTTCTTGGCACCAACATAAATGATCATGCTCTTCGTCTGCGGCTTGAATCAGGTGTTTATAGGTTGTTCTATCTTTTGCAAATAAAGCTTGTCCGTAATAGAGCGCTTGAGCACATATTTCTCCAGTATGATTAATACGCATTAACCCTTTTGTCAGAGTGAACTCTTGAGCAGATAACTTATAATTGGTTTTTACGTAATTTGGAAGTGGATTTGCGGAGTTTGTTTGTAGGTTTGAATTAATCTTTAGAAATCGATCAAATTCAGTCAATAGCTTTGAAGAAAGTGAAGCTTTATTTTTTCTCATATTACTCAAATACCGATATAGAAATGTGAATGATAGTGCAAGTAATTGATGTGCATAGGAAAGTCATAAAAACTGTGGTCACCTTATTGGTGATGAGGCTTTTTGTGAATTTTCTAGGTATATTAAGGACTTGTGCTAGCATCGTATTTTATATATCGGGATTTGGGTATTAAATTAACTTCGAAAAGATGAGGTGTTGGCATTTCTCCAACACCTCAAAGTGTGCCTTAGTTGATTACTTCAAAAATCTTTTCATTGATGACTATACTTGCCTCTTCCTGTAATGATTTGACAATATTAGATAACTCAGCATTTGAAACAGAACGTTCTATTTGACTTCTAATCCCTGCTTTTTCATCATCGGTTAATGATGTGGTATCAGCATTGTTTATCGCATTTAATTTAACTAAAGCTTGAGAATTACTTGAAGCATCAACCGAATGAACTGAATTTTCATTACCCATCTTTAATGAAAAGACTTCTTGGACGAGTTTGAAAGGTTGCTTTGAACCCGTTCTTTCCACCTCTTTGGCTTCAATAACTTCTTTGTTTATTGATTGGGCAATTTCGGCTAATGTTTTTTCACCTGAATTGATTAGTTTTTTAAATTCAGTCACCTTGGTTTTAACAAGTTCATGCGATTTTTCAGCAATGAGTTTATTTTTAATTACATCAGCAACTTCAGAGAGTTCTTTCACTTTTGGTAACTTATGTTCGTTTATACGCAAATAAGCCACATGATTTTCACCCAAATCCACCATTTCACTTATTTCATTGTCCGTTTTAACTGCATCTGAAAATGCCACTTGAGAAAACTTAGGGTTTGCTGCTATTCCCACACCTCTGCCTAAAGCGAAAAGTTCCGTGGATTTGACTTCCAAATGAGTCGCTTCTGCAGCTAAATCTAAAGAATTGTCAGAATCAATAATTGCTGTATCCAACTCATCTGCTTTGGATAAAAATTGTTCTGAAGCTTTCTCTTGTTTTAAATCAGTTATAATTTGATCTTTAATTTCTTCTAGTGCAGGTATTTTTGGAGCCTTTATTTCGTTAAGCTTAATAAGATGGTAACCAAATTTTGATAAAACTGGTTCAGAAACTTCTCCTGCCTTCATAGAAAATAATTTTTTATCAAAGGCTTCAACCATATCACCTGGCGATACCCAACCTAAGTCCCCTCCTGCAGGAGCAGAACCTGGGTCCTTAGATACTTCTTTGGCAACTTCAGAAAAGTCTTCACCGTTAGCAATTCGTTTAGCAACATCATCAATTTGCTTTTTGACTTCTTCGGCATTATTGCTAACAGGTAATAAAATATGTTGTGCTTTTCGCCTTTCGGTTGTCATTAAAGTATCTTTACGCGACTCATAAGAATCTTTAATTTCTTCTTCAGTTAATTCAATTTCAGGCAGTATATCCGTAACGGATAATTCAATATAATTGATTGAAACTTGTTCTGGTGTCATGTAGTCAGATGAAAATTCTTTGTAATGAGAATTAATTTCTTCATCTGAAACTTCTATTTCTTTTTCGTAATCTTTACTTGATATTTCAACGTAGTCAAAATCTCTTTTTTGTTTGGAATATTTATACTGAGTGTTAATTTCTGAGTCAAGACTAAAGGCACTTTGCCCTACCATGTTTCTCAATGCAGAGCCTTTTATGTCATCTTTAATGTCGCGTTCAAGAAGTTCTGCTGATTTATTGACTTGTGATAGGTAACTTGCATAAGCTTCGGGACTAAATTTACCATCCAATTGAAAACCTGGAATTGATTCAATGTATTCTTTGACTCGTGAAGGAGATACGTCATAAGAAAATTTTTCAGCTTCTTGCCTCAACAACTCTGCATCTATAAGTTGATTTAACACACTTCTTTTAAAGTTTTCTGAATCAAAGTATTCTGAGCCTAAATTGTCTCCAAATTGCGAACTTAATCTGTTTTTAGAATTTTGTACAGCTACGTTGAAATCATTTATTGTGATTTTCTTTCCATTGACATTGGCAGCACTGTCGTTATTAGCCATTAATAATGACCCACTAACTCCCCAAAAGCCGAAAGCAATTATAAGTAGACCCATAACTATTTTGGCAAATAAACCTGATGATTTTTGTTTTATATCTCTTAGCATAATATTTTTTCTTTATAAATAAAAAAGGGTGTCTCTAAAGACACCCTAATCTATAATGGCGGAGTGGACGAGACTCGAACTCGCGACCACCGGCGTGACAGGCCGGTATTCTAACCAACTGAACTACCACTCCGTGTATGGTGGGTGCTGAGGGGATCGAACCCCCGACCCTCGCCTTGTAAGGGCGATGCTCTCCCAGCTGAGCTAAGCACCCAGATTTTTACACGAAAAAGGGTTATTTAGTTTAACGCTTCTTTAAGTGCTTTACCTGCTTTAAATGCTGGAACATTTGCTGCTTTTATTTGTATTGTTTCGCCAGTTCTAGGGTTACGACCTTGACGAGCGGCTCTGTGCTTCACAGAAAAAGTTCCGAAACCAACAAAAGTTAAAGAATCTCCATCTTTTAAACAATCAGTTACTGTTCCAACCATCGCCTCAAAACACGCAGTTGCCGTTGCTTGTGACACATCAGCATGTTCTGCTACTTTTTTTATAAAATCTGCTTTTTTCATTATTTCTAACTCCAATTTATTAATCTGTTGATCAACACCTGACCAACTTAATGTTTGTTAATTGTTCAACAAAATATCGAAATGGGATTGTATACTAATTTATAAAAAAGTGTGCTTTTTTTTATACTTTTAGGCGATTTAATTCCAATATTTTTACTATTTAAAAAGTTTATATGATTTTAATGACTAAATGAATCTCTACTGGATTTTTTATTAGCATTATCCAGTTCCAATAACATTTTGAGCTCTTTATCAGAAAATGGTTTTAATTCATTTTCAAGGGCAATTTCAAAAATTTCATCGATGAATTTGACTGGGATAATTTCAAGTTCATTCTTAACTTGGAGAGGCATTTTAACTAAATCTTTACGATTGTCAAATGGAATTATGACTTTTTTAATCCCTCCACGCAACGCAGCTAATAACTTCTCTTTTAAACCTCCAATTGGAAGTACTTTTCCTCTCAAAGTAACTTCACCAGTCATTGCAACATCGGCTTTAACAGGGTTGTTGGTAATTGCAGAAACAAGTGCAACACACATACCAACTCCAGCGCTTGGGCCATCTTTTGGTGTTGCTCCTTCTGGTACATGAATGTGAATATCTTTATTAGTCAAGGCTTTATTATCAATACCCAAAGATTGCGCTCTTGATTTGATTAATGAATAGGACGTATGGATAGACTCCTTCATAACTTTACCTAAGTGCCCTGTCAGCGTTTGTTTTCCACTACCCGTTAAGACCGTTGCTTCAATATGCAATAACTCACCGCCAACTTCGGTCCAAGCCAGGCCCGTGACCATGCCGACTTCACTTTTTAATGCTGCCTTTCCAAAGCTAACCTTTTGCACACCTAAATACTTGGGAAGGTTTTTAATTGAAAGGTTAACTTTTTTTATGTTTTTTTCTGTTAAGATTTCTTTAACAACTTTTCTGCAAATTTTTGATATTTCTCTTTCTAAATTACGAACACCAGATTCTTTGGTATAACTGCGAATTATTTCCTTTATTGCGGCTTTTGAAATGGTCAGTTCTTTTTTATCCAAGCCATTAGCCTCTACCTGTTTTGGAATTAAGTAGCGAATGGCAATTTCAATTTTTTCTTGTTCGGTGTAACCTGGAATTCTAATAATTTCCATTCTGTCACGCAAAGGACCTGGTATATTTAATGAATTAGCCGTTGCAATAAACATAACTTCTGATAGATCAAAATCTAAATCCAAATAATGATCAGCAAAAGCATGATTTTGTTCAGGATCTAATACTTCAAGTAAAGCCGATGATGGGTCTCCTCTAAAATCAGCACTCATTTTATCTAATTCATCTAATAACATCAATGGGTTACATGATTTTGCTTTCGTTATATTTTGAATAATTCTTCCTGGCATGGAACCAATATAAGTGCGTCTATGCCCTCTAATTTCTGCTTCATCTCTTACTCCACCAAGTGAAATACGGCTATAGGTACGACTGGTCGCTTTAGCAATAGATTTACCTAATGAAGTTTTACCAACTCCTGGTGGACCAACCAAACACATGATTGGACCTTTCATTTTATTTTTCCTTTTTTGTACGGCTAAAAATTCTAAAATTCGTTCTTTAACGTCTTCTAAACCATAATGATCTTCATCAAGAATTCTTTGTGCTTCAACTAAATCGGTATTAATTTTGTTACGCTTTTCCCAAGGTAGTTTTAATACCGTTTCTAAATACGAGCGGACTACCGTCGCCTCTGTTGACATAGGCGGCATCTTCTTTAGTTTTTTAAATTCTGCGACTACTTTTTCTAATGCTTGTTCGTTCAATTGAGTTTGCGCAATTTTTTCTTCAATTTCACTGTGCTCAGAATGCTTTTTATCAATCCCTGTCAATTCTTCATTGATGGCTTTAATTTGTTCGTTTAAATAATATTCGCGTTGGTTTTTCTCTATTTGAGATTTAACTTTGCCTCTAATCTTTTTTTCAATTTGAATTATATCCAGCTCTTTATTAATGATTTTTAACAGAGACTCTAATCTTGTTAAGATATTTAATTCTTCTAAAAGTTTCTGTTTTTCATTTAATTTAATATTGAGGTGAGCTGAAATTGTATCTGATAATTTATAAGCATCTTCAATGGCAATTATCGAATGCATCAATTCCTTTGGTGTTTTCCTGTTTTGTTTAGCGTAATTCTCAAAGTTAATTTTTAAAGAGCGAATCAATACATTTAACTCTTTTTTATTGGACAGTTTAAGATTGCTACACTCTTCAAACTCAGCTTTAAAGAAATCTTCATCCATTAACTTGTTTAATTTAACTCGTTGATTTCCTTCAATTAAAACTTTATGAGTGCCATCTTGCAATTTAACCATTTGCAAAATTGTTGATTTTGTACCGATTGAAAACACATCCTCAATTGAAGGATTATCTGTTTCAGGATTTTTTTGCGCTACCAATATAATTGGCAGTGAATTTTTCATCGCTGATTCAAGTGCTTTGATTGATTTTTTTCGTCCAACGAATAATGGCACAACCATTCCTGGAAAAACAACGACATCTCTTAAGGGTAAAACTGCTGCTTTTTGATTCTCACTAGTCATTTAAATTATTACCCTTCATTAACGACTTTTGCAACACTGTCTCTTACAATAATTGGATTATTGCCCTCTTCTATAACGGCACGATCAATCACCACTTTTTTGACATCATCCATATCAGGAATATCGTACATTATATCGAGCAAGGCTTTTTCCATAATTGTTCTTAAGCCACGAGCTCCAGTTTTCCTTTTTAAGGCTTTTTTAGCAATTGCAATTAATGCATCATCTCTAATATCAAGCTCGACATTGTCTAATTGAAACATATATTTAAACTGTTTTGATATGGCATTTTTAGGTTCAACTAATATTTTAACTAAGGCTTCCTCATCTAACATTTCAAGAGTGGCAGTAACTGGCAAACGACCAACAAACTCTGGAATTAATCCGTAAGTAACCAAATCGTCTGGTCTTAAATTTTTAAATAAGGCTAAATCATCGGTATCTTTTTTTATGGCTTTAACATTTGCAGAAAACCCTATGCCTGTTTGAGTGGATCTTTTTTCAATGATTTTTTCCAACCCAGAAAATGCACCTCCACAAATAAATAAGATGTTTTTGGTATCAACTTGCAAAAATTCTTGTTGCGGGTGTTTTCTTCCCCCTTGAGGTGGAACAGAGGCCACTGTGCCTTCTATTAATTTAAGAAGAGCTTGCTGAACGCCCTCTCCTGATACGTCTCGTGTGATGGATGGGTTTTCTGACTTTCGTGAAATCTTGTCAATTTCATCAAGATATACAATGCCACTTTCAGCTTTTTCTACATCGTAATCGCATTTTTGTAACAATTTTTGAATAATATTTTCTACGTCTTCTCCAACATAACCTGCTTCTGTCAAAGAAGTAGCGTCAGCAATTGTAAAAGGCACATTTAAAACTCGAGCCAATGTTTCGGCTAACAATGTTTTTCCTGAACCTGTTGGACCTACCAAAAGAATATTCGATTTAGACAATTCAATTTCATTGCTATCTTTTTTTCCTTTTAGATTAGCTTTTACTCTTTTATAGTGATTATAAACTGCGACAGACAATACTTTTTTTGCGTGTTCTTGCCCTATTACGTATTCATTTAAGTACGTGTGAATCTCTTTTGGTGTCGGTAAATCTGCCTCATCATTACTTAAGGCTTCATCAAATTCATCTTTGATTATCTCATTGCATAAATCAACGCATTCATCGCATATATACACGCTTGGTCCTGCAATAAGCTTTGGAACTTCTTGTTGACTCTTACCACAAAAATTACAATGCTTTAATTCTTCTGTTGTATCGTTATCTTTTTTATCTGTCATATTTCTACTATTAATACTATTAATTGATATTTTACCAAAAAACAAAACTAGAGATAGACAATTCCTATAAATAGTTCGTATATTTGATTATTTATTGCTATATGGGTCTTTTTTAGCAAACTTAAAGAGATGTTTTGACTACAAAAAAGCCAACATTGACAAATACTAGCAATTTGTCAATGTTGGCTTTGAAATCCTGATTAAAAACTTGTAGTTATTTTCTTTGCATTAACACTTCATCAATCAATCCATAATCCTTTGCTTCTTGAGCGCTAAAAAAGTTATCCCTATCCGTGTCTTTTTCAATTTCCTCTGGTGTTTTTCCTGTATGTTTTGCCATTACCCTATTGAGCCTATCTTTTAATTTTAATGCTTCCTTTGCATGAATATCAATATCAGAGGCTTGGCCTTGATAACCACCAGATAATTGATGAATCATAATTCGGGAGCTTGGCAACGAATAACGTTTCCCTTTTGCTCCGGCAGTCAATATAAGCGATCCCATGCTAGCAGCTTGTCCCATACAAATAGTGCTCACATCTGGCTTAATAAATTGCATCGTATCGTAAATTGACATGCCAGCAGTGACAACACCGCCTGGACTATTAATATACAACGAAATGTCTTTTTCAGAATTTTCTGCTTCAAGAAATAACAATTGTGCCACAATTAAATTTGCCATATGGTCTTCAACCTGACCAACCATAAATATAATTCTTTCTTTTAACAGACGCGAAAATATATCGTAAGAGCGTTCGCCACGAGCTGTTTTTTCAACAACCATAGGCACTAAATTCATCATTTCTTCAATAGGTGACATGTTTTTATCTCAATTATTTTGGTATTATAAGGAAGATTCCATCATCTTATCAAAAGAAAGCTTCTTTTCTTTCACTTTAACTTGAGAAAGAATCCATTCGACAGCCTGAGCTTCAAGTACAGAGTTCTCGATAGAAGCCAGTAATTCTGGGTTTTTGTAGTAATACTCGACTATTTGTGGAGGATTTTCAAATGTTTGAGAAATTTCAATAACTTTTTCTCTCACTTTAGTGTAATCAACTTGAATATTTTGGTCTTTAGCCACTTTACCGATAATTAATGAATTCACAATTCGTTCTTTTGCAGGTTCAATAAAATCTTTGTGGTCAGGGTGAGGAGGATTTTCAATACCCATTTGCTGAGCTTGATTCATCGCTTGATGAGCCAATGCTTCGCTTTCGCGTTCAATCATTTTTTCTGAAATAAACACATCTTTAACTGCATCTCTTACCGCCTTCAAAACAGTTTCTTTTGACTTGGCTAGAATCACATTAGACATTTCTCTTTCTAAATTTGATTTAATTTCGGACTTTAAATCTTCTTCTTTACCTGACTCAACACCAAACTCTTTAACAAAATCTTCATCAACTTTTGGCAATTTCCCACGTTTATGATCAATTACTTCAAATTCAAAAGCAACCTTTTTACCGGCAATTTCTTTAACATTGAACGCCTCTGGAAATTCTATTTCTTGGGTAGCAGCATCACCTTTTTTCATGCCAATAAGGGCTTTAATCAAGGCATCAGGTACGCCACTTTCACCAAGCAAAATTCCCATTTTTTCTTTGCCAGATTTGGGGTGAATTTGTTTCTCACCGACTTTTGCGGCGTATTTAATAGTGATTAAATCTCCGTCTGCAATTTTCGCTTTAGTGTCTTTCCATTCTTGCTTCTGTTTTTGCAATTTTTTTATCATTGCATTCACGTCTTTTTCTGAAACCTCAGAAACTTCTTTAGAAACGGAGATGGATGCAAAATCAACATCAGGAATTTCAGGCATAACTTCCAGTTTTGCAGTAAATGAGTAACTGCCATCATCGAGATCCTTGACTTCTGTGACTTCTGGTCTTTCAGCAATTTCCAGGTCGTTATCTTTTATGGCTTGTTGAATAGTCGTGTTAATTAAATCTCCAAGAACTTCTTGTCTTGCGTGAGAACCATAGCGCTTAACAATAATGTTTTTAGGAACTCTTCCTGGTCTAAATCCTTTAATACGAACTTCTTTGCCTAATTCATTTAATTTTTCTGATACTTTAGAAGCGATTGTCTCACTTGGAACGGTTACATTTAAAATTCTTTCCAAACCTTCAGTTTTCTCGATTGAGATTTGCATTGTTACTCCAACTATATTTTTATCTGTGTATGTATGGTGCGAAAGGAGAGACTCGAACTCTCACGTCTTGCGACACTGGAACCTAAATCCAGCGCGTCTACCAATTCCGCCACTTTCGCGTGGTTTGCCTATTATCTTAATGCGGCAATTTTTTGATATGTATTGAAATGCATTCGAACTAAAATGGGGCGGCCGACGGGGCTCGAACCCGCGACAACAGGAATCACAATCCTGGGCTCTACCAACTGAACTACGGCCGCCATATATTTTAATTCATTATAACTGGCACGCCCGGCAGGACTCGAACCTGCAACCCTCGCCTTAGAAGGGCGATGCTCTATCCAGTTGAGCTACGGGCGCTTAATAGTTATAATATTATAAACATTAAACCAATGTTTATTAAAATTTGGTCGGGGTAGAGAGATTCGAACTCCCGACCCACTGCTCCCAAAGCAGTTGCGCTACCAGGCTGCGCTATACCCCGATCATTACATCTATAAACCCATAAAAAAGAGTTTATTTTATTAAATCCATCATATCAATTTAAGGCGAAGGATTTTATTGATAAAAAACCTTAACGTCAAACATTAATGACATATATTTAATAAAAAGCCCGTGAATATAACGATTTGTACAAATGCCTATTTAATTAGTTGCATTTAATCGCAAATCACGCTCTTTATTTACTCAACAGAAATCAACTATAGTGTCGTTAATTTGTGCCTTTGAATGCTATTGGCACGCCCGGAAGGATTCGAACCTCCGACCACCTGGTTCGTAGCCAGGTACTCTATCCAGCTGAGCTACGGGCGCTCAAATAGCAAGGCGGCGAATTATGCTGATTTTAAGATACTTTGTCAACACTAAACTCACCTTTTTTTAAACTCTTGTGAAAACAAAAGCTCAAACATGGCGGAGAGAGAGGGATTCGAACCCTCGATGAGCTTTTAACCCATACTCCCTTAGCAGGGGAGCGCCTTCAGCCGCTCGGCCATCTCTCCAATTCCTTAAATTATCAATAGTTACTAAAAAAAACAATTTTATTTTACAAGGCGCTGCGCCTTATTTCGGACGTCCTGTCCTCCACCCCTTCGAGGCCAGCCTAAAGTCTGTTCAAATCGTTCCTGACGATTTAGTCAGCCGCTCGGCCATCTCTCCAATTCCTTAAATTATCAATAGTTACTAAAAAAAATAATTTTAAATTTATAAGCTATTGAGCTTTTATATAAAACTTTTGCACTCAATAACTTTAATAGTTAAAAAAGAATGGCATTATAACCATTTCTTTCATCAAAGCAATGTGTAATTTCAAATATTAAATTATGATTTAACCAATGATATAATGCTTGAAATTACAATTGGGCTTTCTACTGATTTCCTACGTTGTCATCATCAGAACCAGAATCAGACTCTTTATCTTGTTCATTTTTGATGCGTTCGTAAATTTCTTCTCTATGCACAGCTATTTCTTTTGGTGCATTGATTCCAATTCTGACTTGGTTTCCTTTTACACCTAGTACGGTAACAGTTACGTCGTCACCTATCATTAATGTCTCACCTACACGGCGTGTTAATATTAACATTTGCTTATCTCCTGTCTTATTCCTATATAATTTCCATACCGGGGAAAAATTTATTATTGTTATTTTTTCAATTTTATTCCTTAAAATATAGGTCACGCATTAGACTACATTTTAATTAAAATAAAAAGTATTTTATTCGTTTTTCAACAAGTTTTTTAATTCAGAAATTTTCTCTTGCAAAACAGCTTTTAAATTCACAATATCACTGACTCCTCCTCCTTGAGCAAAATCAGGTCGACCTCCACCTTTACCCGATATTTTTCCTGCCACTGTCCTTATAATATCTCCCGCCTTTACTTTTTTACTTAAAGTCTTGCCGACAGTGCAAATGAGTTGTACTTTGTTTGTTTCATCATGATTTGCTAAGACAAGGATTCCATCTGTATACTTTTCCTTAAATTTATCTGCAATAGATTTCATGTTTTCAATATTAAATTTAGGCAAAACATCGATAAGGTAATACACGCCTCCAAACTTCTCTACATTTTTCCACAAATCTTGTGCTGCATTTCCAGCCAACTTGCTTTCCAATGCTTGAATTTTTTTCTCCAGCTCTTTATTTTTAATTAATGCACTCTTAACTTTTTCTACCACAGAATCTGCTGTTGCATGTGTTAATTGCATGACCTCTCCAAGTCTTGCTTCTTGAGTTTGAATCCACTTCACTGCCACTTCCCCTGTCACGGCTTCAATGCGTCTAATGCCCGCAGCAATAGAAGATTCACTTATTATTTTAAACAGACCAATCTCACCCGTAAATTTAACATGTGTTCCTCCGCATAACTCAATTGAATAACCACCAATATTAAGCACCCTAACCTCATCACCGTACTTTTCACCAAATAATGCCATTGCGCCTGTTTCCACAGCTTCATCAAAACTCATTATTTTTGTGATGGCTTCATAGTTGGCTCTTATATGCTGATTCACTTCTCTTTCTATTGTTAATAGTTGACCTGTTGTTATTGGTTCAGGCTGAGAAAAATCAAAACGAAGCTTTTCATCTGAAACAACAGAACCTTTTTGTTGAACATGTAAGCCGAGTTGTTCTTGTAAAACTTTATGCAACAAATGGGTTGCTGTGTGATTAAGTTTTATCCCCGTACGTTTTGGTTGTTCAACGACAGCCTCAACTCTTTGCCCAACAGATAAAACACCGTTCTGGCCTTGAACAATATGTAAATAGAATTGCCCTGCAGCTTTTTGCGTATCCTCAACATTAAAAACAGTATTTTCAGTACACAGTTTACCTGAGTCTCCTATTTGTCCGCCAGATTCTGCATAAAATGGAGTTTTATCTAAAATAACTATTCCATCACCATGCAGTTCATTAACGGATTTTGAGTCCTTAATTAATGCCACAATATTACCCACACCTGACAAATTTGCGTATCCTGTGAACTTTGTTGGGTCAAGCATTGATAAGAGTTCCGATGGAATTTGATTGCTTTGAATAAAACCACCAGAGGCTTTCGAACGCTGCTTTTGTTCTTTCATACAGTTATCAAAACCATTTACATCAACAACCAAACCATGTTCTCTAGCTACATCCTGAGTTAAATCCAGAGGAAATCCATAAGTATCATAGAGCTTAAACGCCACTTCTCCAGGAATAACATTTCCATTTAGCTCATTTATCTCTTTATTTAGCAGCCCCATTCCAAGCTCTAATGTTTCCGCAAATCGTAACTCTTCTTTTTTTAATGCGTTTTGAATAGTCTCTTTGTTTTTTATCAATTCAGGATAAGCTTCACCCATTACTTCAATAAGAGGTATTAATATTTTGTAGAAAAAAGTCTCATGGGCTCCCAATTTATATCCGTGTCGAATAGCCCGTCGAATAATTCGACGAAGGACGTAACCCCTGCCCTCATTTCCTGGTTGAATACCATCACTTATCAAAAATGCACAGGTTCTAATATGATCTGCGATAACCTTCAAAGAAGGGCTAGATAATTCATCCAAAGATAACAATTTGCCTATGTATTTTATAATGTGCTGGAATAAATCAATGTCATAATTATTATGCTTGCCTTGCATAATTGATGTTAATCGCTCTAAACCCATACCCGTATCCACACAAGGCTTAGGCAAAGGTAATAAATCGCCATTTGCTTGTTTATCAAACTGCATAAACACTAAATTCCAAATTTCAATAAAGCGATCACCATCTTCTTCTGGCGTACCAGGAGGACCTCCCGCAATTTCTTCCCCGTGGTCATAAAAAATTTCGCTGCATGGACCACAAGGCCCTGTATCACCCATTTGCCAAAAATTATCTTTTGCTCCAATTCGTAAAACCTTTTGCTTTGGCACTCCAATTTTTTCAATCCATATTTTTTCGGCCTCATCATCCTCTTCGAAAACAGTAACCAACAGCTTTTCTTCTGGCAAGCCCATGACATTGGTCAAAAAGTCCCAGGCAAACTCAATGGCTTCTTCCTTAAAATAGTCACCAAAACTAAAATTGCCCAACATCTCAAAAAACGTGTGGTGCCTTGCCGTATAACCCACTTCATCCAAATCATTGTGTTTTCCACCTGCCCTAACACAGCGCTGTGAGCTCACTGCTCGTGTGTAGTTTTTTTTCTCTGCACCTAAAAACATATTTTTAAACTGAACCATTCCCGCATTGACAAACAATAAAGTAGGGTCATCGGCAGGTATAAGAGAAGAACTTGCAACTTTGCTGTGATTTTTTGAGGTAAAGTATTCTAAGAATTTTTCACGAATTTGAGCTGTGCTGTACATGGCTGAATAGGACTAATTAGTTAAAGTAACAGGAATTTTAAGTATTAACTGAACAAATGTACAACTTAATTTTTTATAATGTAAAAAAAACCGCAAGGATTAGTTGCGGTTAGGTTAAAACCCTAATCCCGATATAGAAAACACGTTTCTAGCACAATCCCTTGATACGTCTAGCAAATCTAAAAAAGACCACATCACCAATAAGGTGACTCAGTATTTTTTATCTTCACTATACACACCAATAGTTTGCACTATAATTCGCGTTTCTATATCGGGATTAGGGTAAAACTACTTTGAAAGCTTGCCATTTTTGATGACAACCCTATCAGAGCCACTGGCATCTATTTCACCGACACCATCGACAATAATAGTACAAGACGAACTGCAAATACTTCCTTTTGTTGTGCCACTATTAATTGAAGTTGACATCGTTGAAGAACTGCCTTTAACTTTGATACTGTAACTTTTACTGTCTTTATTTTGCAAGCTCACTGCTTGAGCGAATGAACTGATTATAACGAATGATAAGATTAATTTTTTCATGTTTCCCCTTTAATTATTTAGAAAACAATTATATTAATGCATGATTGGCAATAATCATAATTAAGAATGCACATCTGATTAAAAATGTGAACCAATTCACCCTTCACAAGGCTTTTCGAGGTGGAACAAATAAATTTCCAGCAATTAGCCCCACTGCTAAGGCTACTGCAACCAATAAGGCCGAAAAAGCCGTTTGCACACCATCTAAAGTTTGGTTATCCAACATCGCTTCCAAAGATTTAAATCCGATACTGCCAGGAACCAACAACATCACACCAGGAATATGCATAATTGAAGCAGGCTTTGAGGTTATCCACGCAAAAATATTCCCTGCTATTGATACGGCTAAAACCGCAGCAAAAGAAGAGAATGGCGAAACCAACCAAACGCCTGCCAATTTTGATCCCATAATAGCAATGGTTGCTGTTAAGAGTATCCACTTAAAATCTGATATTTTTGCATTAAATAAAACAGTAAAAGCAGAACTAATAGTAAAAATAGATAAATAAACAAACCAATCTGGAACCGCCGTCAATTTATGGATTTCTACCGTTCCATACAAGCCAATTGCTACCATAAAGCCAAGTGCCAACCCAAATGATAGTAATAAAAAAGTGGTCACAGCACCAGCCATACGTGCACTGCCTGAAACCAAATGTCCTGTTGACAATTCTCGAATAGCAGTGGTAATTCCAAGGCCAGGTACTAAAATTATCAACCCAGACAAAGACACAATAAAATGATCGATGCTTTTACTGTAATAACTGATGGTCATGGCAGCAAACCCCACTGCGGTGGCAGCAATGGGTGTAAACAACAAAGATAATTGCGAATGTTTTGAACTGAAGTGAATAATTAAAGCCGTTAACCACCCCATCATCAAAGAAACACCAACATCAATCCAACTGCCTTTAAACAAACCAGCAAGACTTGCCGATGCTAACCCAATAGCAAAAATAATTAATCCAGGGCTATAAATCGGTTTAGCATCACGAATTTGCTTAATTTCATCATAAGCATCCTCAATTTCAATTTCATCGTCATGAATGCGATTGATAACACCACTTAAATCGGTAATTTTCGCCAAATCAATATCTTTTGGAGAGGTTTTAATCATATAGGTGCGTTGCACTTCTTCATCACCTAATGTCGTTAACAAAACAGTCGGCAAGGAGAAGAAAGCCCCTTCCATCTCAAACTTATCCAATAAGACTTCCATGGAACTTTCTAAACGATGGGCCGGTGCGCCCGACTCTGAAATGGCCTTACCCATTTTCAGTAACAATTTTGCCTGAGCTCGGCGTTGCCCTCTGGTTAAACGCGTCATGTCCTTGAATACTTGATTAAACGGTAGAATAATAACATAAAAGCGACACCAGCATAAATCAATGGTTCTAAAAGGTCATTTTTAACTAGCCACAAAAAATGCAAACATGCGAGAATTGTTATAACGTAGATACTTTTATGTAAAGTTTTCCACTTTCGACCAAGTTTACGAATCATTTTTTTATTAGAAGTAATTGCCATCGGTATAAGCAACAACCAAGCAAGAAACCCAACAGTAATATAGGGACGTTTAACAATATCTTCCCACAAATGGGCAAAATCAAAACGCAAATCCAACCACACATAAACCAATAAATGTAAACTGACATAGAAAAACACATACAAGCCTATCATCCCTCGAACCTTTATAAACCACGCATTTTTAGTCAGGTCCTTTAATGGAGTCATCGTGAGAGTGAGTAACAATATTCGCAAAGACCACAAGCCTGTGTAGTGCAAAATGTATTCTACAGGATCAGCGGTTAAATCATCTTGAGCACCCCGATAAAATAGATTTATAATCGGCAACAACAACCCTATAAAAAGTAACGGTTTTAATAATTTCATCACATTTAACAATTTAAAAGAGCGCATTTTACTGCAGATAATAAACTTCAACCTCACAAAAGTTTAAAATACCCTTAAATGAACACAAAATTAACGCCATTAAATCATTCAGGAAAAGTTCAGCCTTTGTCCGTAGACTAAAAAGCGTAACATTTACAGGAGAACATCCATGAACAAGAAACATTTAATTTATGCACTAATCACAGCCATTGCTTTCAGCTCTGCAGGTTTTGCCAACGATCGACATGAAAGGCGTGAATCACATCATTCTACGCATCAATCGAAACACAGCTATAACAACCGACATGTTAAGCGACAAGAGAACAGAAATTATCGACGCAATTATAATAGTAATAACCATTACGGCAATAGCAATGCTGCATTTAGCACTTACGGTTACAATCAACCGTATCGTAATAATTACAATTACCGCAACCGTTATCGTAACAAGAATTATCGCCACTATAAGAGGCACCAAAATTACAATAACAATTACAGAAGATACAATAATTATAATAGCTACAATAATTATCGGCCCTATTACCAGAGTCAATACACCTATCGTCCATTACGTGGCTTAGGGCACTATTTTACCGATGATTATTACGGTTATGGGCATTGGCATGATAATAACTGGTGTGCCGTGCAACACCCTCAAAGTTACTATTTTGACTATTACTCAAACTATCCCTATCAAGATGGTTGGGTATTTGGAGATGGTGATTTTGGAATAAGTTTCTATTTTAATTATTAACCTTGCAAGGTATTACCGCACACTCAGTTTTCATAACACACCCTGAGTGTGCGATAATACCTAGATAAGCTTAATAAAAGCCTGCCAAGTTTAAAGTTCTTCCACCAGCTCTTCTTCTGTCACCTATCCCTTGCAATACATATTCCACCTCGTATTCACCTGGTGAAGGTATAAGCGTTAATTTAATTTCCCAACGGTGATTTTTATGAATGTATATTGCACCAGACACATTAAGTACATTTGATGTGCTATTAACTTGTCCAACGATTATCTGAGGGTTATCTGAAGTAAAAACAACTTCTATCTCACCCAGTTCTTTTTGCACAGGTTTAATTATGCGCAAGCCTTTTGTTGTTGCTCGACCAGAAATAATATGTGGCACTCCTTTTTTTATTTCTAAATGGTCAAAATCCAATTCGATATAGCCTGATATTTTACCGTGAGAAAAATTGATTTTGTTGGCTATAAATTGCCAATCAAGTGTTCCTTTTAGGTCTTTAACAACATCAAACTTGGGTTTTTTAATGTATTTTGCCTTAATGTCGTAATCCTTATTTTTCAACTTCACTTCTAAGGTTGCTGCATTGTATGAACTTGGATACATCAACCAATTGGCTTGCCCTATATCCATTCCTAGATATTTTACTTGCTCTGCATTGCCTTTAATTATGGAACCACCAATGCCCTCTAGTTGAATGGGTCGAATGTTTCTTTTGATTTTATCGTAATACAAATCTAAAGGCGTAAAAAATGCAGCTAAACCAAGTAGTACGATTATAAAAAGTAGGAGTTTTATTAATTTCATTTGTTTTCTTCTAAGGTGATTCTGGCATTGCACAAACCATTACTGCGATCAGTTAAGTTTATGTCTGCTTCTGAAATATTGATTGCGTAATTTTTTTCCAAACTTTGCAGCCAAGCCGCTAAAGTATCGAAGGTTATACTTTCAAATGTTAGTATAACTGTTTGATTATCTTTAGGTTCTGAACGAGTGACAAAACCTGATAATGACTGTTTTTCAAGTTGCTCGTCAACCCAAGATATAAAAGGTTTGTTTAAATCTCGGTGAAATTTAGCTTCTATTTTTTGTTGTTCAACTAATGAATTCTTTGAGTTCTGCATATCCTCATATTGAGTCCTTAGAGTCACAAACCTCCTTTGCTTTTGTTCTAAAGATGAGGTTAATGGTTTATAGACTAAAGCCCAAAACAAAGCAATTGACAGAATTATCCCACCATACATTAATAACTTTTGCTCACTTTTACTTAATTGTTTCATCCATTTCATCAGAGTTTCTCCATGGTAATAACAGAACTCACTGAACCTTTAGCGGTCTCTCTTGTGCCTGTTTTGACGTGACGTGTTAATGCAATTTTTTCTAAACTTTCTTGAAACTGGTTTAGTTTGCTCACATTGGGAGCATTAATTTTAATTTCTATTTTATTATCACGCTGTCGGATGGATACAATTTTTATGCTTGGGTGTTGGCTAAGTGTGAGACCAACATAAAGTAAAGATTCTATAAAACCATTTCTGTTATTGCTTTTATTTGTCTGAGCATATTTAAGGCGTGATTGAATTGCCGAATAAGGATTATTCAATTCACTTGAACTTGCGTTGGGAATAAGTTTTATAAGTAATTCATGTTGCTTATATTTTATTTCTTCAATCCTTTGATTAATATTCCAAAGCTGAAATAAATTAATAATCAACCAACTCATTACAAGCAGTGCTACTAATGTTAAAGATTTCTTCCACGGCTTTATTTGATTTTCTTTATCTGTATCTTTATCGTATAAACCTTGAAACAAATTTACCGCTCGGTTGTTCAATAATAATTTTGCCTGGAACAAGTGAATATCAACTTGTTTATATTCGATTGTTTCACTACTTAAGTTAACAGGTTTGCTTGCATAAACATGAACTTTTTTTGCATCAGTTAATGATACATAGTCATTAACAAGTTGTTGGGAGAGCCTTGTGCCTTGATTGTTGTTATTTATTATAAAATAATCATCAACACTTAAAATTGAGAGACTTTCTGGTGATGCGGGCACACTAAATATTTCTGAATAAAGTTTTTTGCACTCAAGTTGATTTTTTTCAAGTTGAAGATTAATTTCCTGCATAACCCTTTTAGCTACAACGCAAACATCAAATAAATTTTCACCTGATTTGCAATATGCAAAATGATTTTCTTCAATTTCAGTAGAAAGATTTTCTTCTATCGCAAATGGCAATGACTGTTTGATTACCTCATCATTTTTACTTGGAATCATAACCTCTTTTGAAAAGACCAATAACGCTGGTAAAACTAAAACAAGTTTTTGATGAGTTTGAATCTTAATTTGCGACCACGAAGAGACAGCAGAACTATGGGCACTGGCTGTTTTAGTATTGTAATTGATTTGAAATTCTGGAACTAATTGTTCATTAATTCGCACAATGACGTAGTCAGACATATTATTTATTTTTTACGAGTTGACTTATTATACTCTCTAACAACAAGTTATTGCTAGAGAGTATTTAAGCCTATCTAAATTAGGTAGGATTTCTGTATTTCGGCATTAACCAATAAGCCAAAGCTGGTAAAATTATTAAGGCTCCCAACATGTTCAAAACAAACATAAATGCCAGTAAGACTCCCATATCTGCTTGGAACTGTAAATCACTAAACATCCATGTTCCAACTCCGACTGCCAAAGTTATAGCCGTAAAGAAGACCGCCTTTCCTGTTAAACGCAACGTCGTGTAGTAGGCATCGTAAAGGCTGTAACCTTTTTTAAGAAATTCTTGCATTTTACTGAAGATATAAATGCCATAATCAACACCAATACCCACGCCCAATGCCACCACAGGTAAAGTATTAACTTTTAAGCCAATTCCCATAAATGCCATAAGCGCATAAGCTAAGAATGAAACCAATGCTAAAGGTATAACGATTGCAAGAGTTCCTGCTAATGTTTTGAAGGTTAATAAACACAGTATTATAATTGCTGCATAAACCATAATTAGCATTGGATTTTGTGCTTTTTTAACCACGTCGTTAGTTGCAGCCATTACACCAACATTACCTGTTGCCAATCTAAACCTCACTTCTCCTTCGGCAAGTTCATCGAGATTTGTTAGCTTTTTAGGATTATTTAATGTATAAGTTGAGACTTCATCAGCAAGATATTCAACATCTTTTGCATTATTGGCATCCAAGTTATACACGGCCTCAGCAATGCCCGAAAACTTTGCTGCGGGTTCTTCTCCTAAATAGCTTGCTGCATCAATTAAGTTTTTAATTGAATTTTTATCCTTTGCATTAAATGCATAAATTGATTGAACCAATTTTGTCATTTTTTCATCAGTTTTAGCAGGGTACATATCTCTAAATTCTATAACCGCAGCCACTACCGTATTGATTGTAGAAGCTTTATGATCCTCTGTAAAAATCATTATAGGCATCGTGCTACAATCCTTATTCAATAAACCCGTATCTGTTTCAATACTTGATAAGCTTTGACGCATAATAAATTTATTGCGTGATAAGGCTCTCCATTTCGGATTCCCTTCATTCCAACCTGCTGTAATTATTTTAGCGTATTGTGAGAGGGTAATTACCTTTTGTACTCCAGGAACATTTTGCATGTGCCAAGCAAAACGATCAATCTTTTCCATTGCAACATAACTCTCTGTGCATGCATTTGGACTGGATTCGGCGATCACACTTATCATATCTACGCCTAAAGAAAATTGGGAACTAATGGTCTTCGCATCCACATTGTATTTTGCATCTGGACGCAATTCCGGAACCCCTGTTTGAGAATCACCGATCTGCATTTCTTGAGATTCAATGTAACCAAAAGCAAACAACCCTATCAAGCCAAGTACCGATAGTGTGGCAAGTGGTGTTTTTGCAAAGCCAGCAATGGCACGCCAAAATTTTGAATCTTGGTTTTTCTTATACAGACAACTGTCACAAAAATTGCCAAAGTTTTTAGTGTTTATGGTGGAGAGTAAAATTGGCATTAACACCAAATTGGTAATGATAATTAAAGCCACTCCAATAGTGGCAGTAATCGCCAACTCTTGGATAATTCGAATATCAATAAAATAAATAGTTGCAAAGCCTATGGTATCGCTCAGCAAGGCAATAATTCCAGGAGCTAGAAGAACTGCAAATGTGTATTTTGCCGCTTTTTCACCATCCCATTGTCCTTTAGCATGTGAAATAATTTCATCGGTCCAGGTTGATATCATCTGCACCCCGTGGGATACACCAATAGCAAAAATCAAGAATGGTGTAAGAATATTCATTGGGTCAATACCAAACCCCAATAGTTTTAATGTGCCAAGTTGCCAAATGACAGCCACTACAGAACAAACTAAAGGAAATATTGTTAATTTGATATTACCAGAATACCAATACAATAACACTGCGGTAATTAACAAAGCCAATGCAAAAAACACCAATACTGACTTGGCTCCTTCTGAAATATCACCCACTATTTTTGCGAATCCAATTACGTGTAAAACTTGCTCATTTCCTTTTTCGTGCTTTTTTCTAATTGCCTCTAATTGCGCAGCAACGTCTTGATAATTAATTTTTTCATGTGAAACAGGATCTTCCTCTAACAACTCTGCCCAAACCATTGCTCCATTGAAATTTTCAGCAACTAATCGCCCAACCACTCCAGCTTTTACAATGTTTCCTTTTACTGTTTCAAACATTTCAGGAGAAGGCTCAAAGTCAGATGGTATAACATTGCCTCCTGCAAAACCATCCTCAACCACCTCTACAAATCGAACATTAGGGGTAAAAATCGAGGTGACGCTAGCGGGACTTACTCCTTTAATTGAAAACACATCATCCGTAACCGCTTCTAGTGTTTTAAAAAAACTAGGGTTAAACATATCTCCTTCTTTTGTCATTACCGCAATAAGTAAACGATTAGCTCCCCCAAATTCCCTTTCATAATCCATAAAAGTTTTCATGTATTCGTGTTGCAGAGGTAACTGTTTTTTAAATCCTGCATCAACCTTTAATTGACTAGCGAAATAAAGCATAGCAACCGTTATTAATGTCAAGATTAAGAGTATTATTTTCTTATTATTAAATATAAGGTTTTGAAGAAATAATACAGTTTTTGAATTAGTCTCACTCATTAATTATTCCCCATGACTTTAGTGCTTATTCCTGATTCACTAATAAATATAAGCTTATTATTTTTAATTGATAATACTCCTGTAAAATCCCCTTCACTGCTTTCTATATTAACTTTCTTCAAACTCTTATTGTGGTATTTTAGAACAGTGGCATTTGCTCCGACTATCAACAAGCTATTACTGGATGAAATAGTTGAGCCAAACAAACTATTGAGAACTGGCGATTCAAGTTGCACAAACGTATCACCAAAATCATCTGATACCAAAACATGCCCTCGTAAACCGTAAGTAACAATCTGATTATTATAACTCACCACTCCAAACATTGAACCTGGATAAGGAAGTTCTATTAATTCCCAGCTTTTTCCTGCATCAAAACTTCTAAAGGCATTGCCTGCTTCAGCAACAACAAAATAGCGGTATTCATCAACTTTGATTATTTTATTTAAATGAAAGTCTTGCTCTTCATCTATTAACGAATCATTCCAGTTTTTACCTCCATCATAGGTAGTGAGGTAAGTACCATAGGCTCCAATAGCGAATCCTTCACTTTCATTTATAAACATAACATCCAATAAAGGCATTTGTCGGTCTTTATCTTCAAATTGCACAGCCCAGTTCTCTCCTTCATCACTGCTGTATATAATCGTTGTATCATGACCAACAGCCCAAGCATTTTTTCCCACCATAGTCACCGCCGTTAATGTTGTCCGTGTGGGAACACTTTTTGCTTGTTGCCATGTACTGCCATAATCCTTACTTAAAGCAACATGCCCTCTTTCTCCAACAGCAATAACCGTAGATTTATTGGTTGTTATTCCTAAATAGAGGGAATTTAAAAACCCATCCATTTTTTCCGCCTCTATAGCACTGACCATATTTGATGCAATAAGCAATATTGCACAGTAAATATTTTTCATATATTTCTCTCTTAACTACTCTTTCACAATAGAGAAAGGTTGAATATACATTCAACCTTATCGCTATCACTATTTAACTTTTTACCTTCGACCACGTTTTCTTAGAGCCTGGGGTGTATAATTTGCTTCGCTCAGCGGTACGTCAAAGGTATTAACTGGATCTTTATTATCTAATCCAACTGCGACATAACGCCCAGACCTCAAGTCATAATGTGCTTCCACAGTTGACCAAAATGTGGGAACGTCATAATAATTAATACTATGGGCTTCGGAAACACGCCAGATATTACCGCGCTTATCGTAATGGTCTGTTAATAGAATTTGATAACTGTCTTCATCCAAATAGAAAGTTCTTCTAGAATTTATATGACGAACTCCTGGTTTTAATTTTGCTTCAACAATGTGAACTCGATGCAATTCATAGCGCATTAAATCTTGATTTAAATGACCAGGTCTAACAATATCAGCATAATCTAAATCTCCACTATGCACCTTATAGGAGTTATAAGGTACATACATTTCCTTCGTTCCAACAAACTCCCAGTTAAATCTGTCCATAGCACCATTAAACATATCTGTCATGTCGTTGGTTCTTAAACCATCGGATGCTGTACCTGGGTTGTCATAAGCTACATTGGGTGCACGACGTACACGACGTTGACCTGGGTTATAAATCCATGCTTGTCGTGGTGTTACTTGTTGATTCATGGTTTCATGAACTAATAAAATTCTACCTGCTAGACGCGCAGGTGACTCAACCTCTTGATAAAAATACAAAAGGATATTATTGATATCTTCAATTGTATTACCTGGTTTATAATACTTGCCGAGCAACTCTTCTTTTAATTTTACGACGGTAAATCGTCCAGAAGCTGTTGGTGCAACTTGGTTATTATACCTTACACCTCCAACACCCTTGTATTTTAATTTATGATTAAGAATGAGCTCATAAGCATTGGTGAAATTTGGAAAAGGAAAACCTTCTGAAACATTTTCTGCTCCCTCTCCATCTGTTGATAATTTTCCTGTCTTACCATTTTCCATGGTTTTTTGGTAAATTCTTTTTGGAAAAGATGCGCTTCTTCTTGTTTTATAAACATTCATTTTGTAAGTATCGGGATACTTTTCAAACATCGCTTTCTGACCAACAGATAATTGATTAGCATATTGTTTATAATTTGAAGCATCTATAGTAAATAATACTTTATCATTGGCAAATGGGTCTTGATGGTGGTCTCCCTTTTTGTACCCTGCAGGAGGTTTAGTAATACCACCTGTCCAAGCAGGTATAGTACCAGCGGCGTTGCCTGCTCTTTGCGCTCCAACAGGAGTCTTTTCACTGGCAGAAAGTTGTTTCTTAATAATAGGTTTAGCTATTTTTGTCACACTCTTTTCTTTCGCTAATTTAGCCGCTGCTAACTTTTGTTCTTTTTCTTTTTGTTCTTCTAATCTTTGCGCTTCTTGTTTAGCTTGCTGTGCTTTTTGTTCTGCTAATCTTTGCGCTTCTTGTTTGGCTTGCTGTGCTTTTTGTTCTGCCAATCTTTGCGCTTCTTGTTTAGCTTGCTGTGCTTTTTGTTCTGCTAATCTTTGCGCTTCTTGTTTAGCTTGCTGTGCTTTTTGTTCTGCCAATCTTTGCGCTTCTTGTTTGGCTTGTTGTGCTTTTTGTTCTGCTAATCTTTGCGCTTCTTGTTTAGCTTGCTGTACTTTTTGTTCTGCTAATCTTTGCGCTTCTTGTTTGGCTTGTTGTGCTTTTTGTTCTGCCAATCTTTGCGCTTCTTGTTTGGCTTGTTTTTCATTAATATTAGTCTGTTCTATTCCATTAGTTTCTTGCGTTACTGCAGAATCATCTTTAATCGAGTCTTGTTTGGAACAACTGACTAATACTAATGAGATGAGAATTAAAGTTGTTATTATATTTTTATTCATTTGCATTCCCCTTTTTATAATTTTAAAAATCAACCTTTACCCCTAATTGAGTAAAGGCTGATTGTGGTTTATTACCTCTTACCGCGTTTTCTTAATGCTTGTGGAGTATAGTTAGACTCACTCAAAGGCTCATTAAAGGTATTAACGGCATCCTGATTATCCAAGCCTACCGCAACGTAACGACCTGACCTTAAATCATGATGAGTCTCAATGGTTGACCAGAAAGTGGGGACATCATAATAATTAATACTATGAGCTTCTGAAAAACGCCAAATATTACCACGCTTATCGTAATGATCCGTTAACAAAATTTGATAACTGTCCTCATCCAGATAAAAAGTTCTTCTTGAATTAATGTGACGAACACCTTCTTTCAATTTAGCTTCAACAACCCATACACGATGCAATTCATAGCGCATCAAATCGGGATTTAAATGACCTGGTTGAACTAAATCTTTATATCCGATATCACCACTGTGTGCTTTGTAAGAGTTATAAGGAACATACATTTCTTTTTTTCCTACAACTTCCCAGTTAAATCTATCCATAGCTCCATTAAACATATCTGTCATATCATTGGTTCTCAACCCATCAGATGCAGTGCCTGGATTATCGTAAGCCACATTAGGAGCTCGACGAACACGACGCTGACCTGGGTTATATATCCAAGCCTGACGAGGCGTTTCTTTTTGGTTCATTGTTTCATGAACAAGCAAAATACGCCCTGCTAAGCGTGCAGGAGATTCAACTTCTTGATAAAAGTACAAAAGAATATTATCAATATCATCGACTGTATTGCCTTCGGTATAGTATTTTCCAAGTAATTCTTCTCGAAGTTTAACAACGGTGTAACGACCAGATGCGGTTGGAGCCACTTGATTGTTATAACGAACTCCACCCGACCCCTTGTATTTCATTTTATGATTAAGCATTAACTCATAAGCATTTTCAGGAAATGGAAAAGGAAAACCTTCGGCTACTCCTGTTACTCCTTCACCGCCACCTATTAGTTTTCCAGTCTTACCATTTTCAATGGTTTTCTCATAAATTCGTTGAGGGAAAGAAGCCGAGCGTCTGCTTTTATAAACATTCATCTTATAAGTATCAGGGTACTTTTCAAACATGGCCTTTTGACCAACTGACAAATTATCCGCATATTGCTTATAGTTTGATGCGTCTATAGTAAACAAAATTTTATCATCAGCAAATGGATCTTGATGGTGATCGCCTTTCTGATATTCCGCTGGGGCCTTAGTAATACCACCAGTCCATTCAGGAATTGTTCCTGCTGCATTTCCCGCTCTTTGGGCACCTACTGGTGTTAGTTCATTTGACAAACTGTTTATTTTTTCTGGATGGGCTCCAGCAAACGCTGTTCCCATCACTACAGAGCACGTTAATGCTGCTATTAATGACTTTTTAATTAATTTCATCTGTATCTCCTAGGTAATTAAAATGAATATTTAATATTAAGAGACACAAAATCTCTATCGTGAATTAAGTTTTGAATACCAGCTCCAAAAAATGAAGTATAGCTTAAATCTGCACCCCAAGTTTCAAGGTAAACTGCATTAACTCCTATTGTAAAAGACTTCCTGCCTTCAATAAAGTTCCCACCAGGCCCTGGAGTGATACCTTTTACGTCATGATTGAAGCCAATTCTTGGGAAAAGATTAACTGGTAAACCAAAGGCATTATTAAAGTCTAGTCGTGTAATTAAGCGATAGCCCCAAGAAAAGGGAGTAGCAAAGTTTTGCTCTGGCTCAGTCACTGGATTTCTACCAGAACCACCATCCAATGTGCTTGCCCCGCCACCTGTATCTGTACCTGGTCCATTGTACCTAAGAACACTTGGATCGGGCAAATCCCATACATTGGTAAATCCAATTTCACCTAGCAAAACAATTTGATCTGCTTTAAATAGGTTGTTTGGTCCAAATAATTTAGTAGCAGTAAATTGCAACTGACTCATCTCATGCCTTTCCCAACCTTGAATAATTTCTCCAGGTGCGTACTCTCCCAATTGCGAAGTAAAGCGATTATACTCTTCGGGGATTAACGCATTAAGTGGGCTTAATGCAGCAAATAAAACTTCAACATCATCAATCTGTAATGGCACATTTGGACGGTAAGATAACTCACCTTGCAATGACATGCCCCAACTATTAATGGTGGTATTAAAACTTAAACCGTATAAATCTATGTCTTCAGGGTATTCAGTGAAATAACGACCTGTACTTGGACTTGTGGTTGATAAAGCGATACCACTAATTAAAGGCAGACGTGAATGGTAATTTAAATAATAAAATCCAAACTCCGTGTCATTTAATTCTGGAGAGAAATATTTAAAAGAAACGCCATATTGACCATCGTCACGCGCACCTTTTACATTCAATCGAGGAATAGTAAAATTTTCAATATTTGCAATTAACTCTTCTAGTCCTGCTCTAACTTCAGGGTCTGGGTCAAATTGCGCACCTAATCTAAATTGACCTAATTGTGAGAACTCAGGAATTATTCCAAACCCAAGAGCCACATATTCAGCTCCTGGTGTAGCAAAGTCATTGCTGGAAAAATAAGTCCCTGCTGGATCGGGATCAATTTGTTCAAACTCTAACATGTACAAAGCTTCAACAGATAAATTGTCTGATATATCAAAAGATCCATACACCATATCGATGGGCAAAAGCGCTTCTTTTAACTCCGCTCCTGCCACTCGAATCTTTGACACATCAACTGGGTTAATGACATTAATGCCTTGTTGAATAAAGGTTGACTCTCCCCAACTAACAACCTGACGTCCCAAGCGAACAGTACCTGCATGTGAGCCTATATCAAAATCTTTATACACGTAAGCATCTAACAATCGTGTTCTGTGTCCAACAAATTCTTTGGCAGTATCACTCAAACCTTCTTTACCATCATTGGTAAAATCATAAAACGAAGTTGCTCTAAAGAAACCGCCAAAACTGCGGTAACTAAATCCAAATTCAGTGGTAAATTTCAAGGCATTTGAAATTTTATCCCACTGGTCATAGTTCAAATTACCATTGTCAGAATTAATTGACCAACGTCCTGGTGCATCTAATCTTTCTTGTACAGTAGTTGGTCTTGGCATTCCATTTTCATCAACTGTTCCGCCAACACCAGGGTCAATATTCGCCTTACCCACTAAATTAATATCTCTTTCCTCTGCTCTTAATCCAATTCCATAAGAAATTGTGGTATCCCAACTGGCTGTAAAGTCACCTTTATTAAAACTGACTGCATTGGCTAGAGACACAAGACCCAGAGAAGTGGTTACTAAAGCAATTTTCAGAGCCTTATTTAATTTATTTTGTTTACTATTTTTCATTTTCATCTCCTCTTTATTGACCTTGAACAACTGATTCATCAGTAACAATAACCGTTGTTCCCCGTGTAGCAATCATGCTTGCCATTTGTGATTGCATCTCAATAGTAGCAGCTAATGAAGCCGCTGGACTTAAGATACTTCCGTGATCACCTGCGGTAAATCTTACAACACCATCAACACCATTAGCATTTGCAGTTGTACTAGAAATAGCTGGCAAGCCCATGGCTGCAATGAGAGGTTCTGAACCAGATAATGGCGCACCTACTACTGAATTAGGTACAACTTGATCGCCTAAGACTTCATGGAACAAGATATTGTTATTCGCCGAACTTAAAGCGGCAAAATTCAAAGGATCACCTGCATCAATAACAGTTTGGGTTACAACCATAAATTGATCGTATTGTGGCGTACCTGCATCAACACCTGCAGCTGCCAATCCCGCTCTAATACGAGGGCCAAAAGCTGGTGAACCGTCAAGTAAGCGCGCAATTCCACCACCACCAACAGAAAGAACGGCTGTATTGATGTTATCTTCGAGTGCAACAAAGGTAGCTCCATGGATAGAACCAAGAGATTGAGAAACAAAAGCAATATTTGCCCCATCAAAATCAGGATTACCATCAGCATTTAAATCCATTGTCGGTATAGTAGCCGTTAACGTCATTAAATCTGCAATTCCTTGCCTGACATTATCTCGTGAGACTAATAAATTACCTAGGTTAATAAAGTGTGTACCTGAAGAATCAATATTACCATCAGGTCCTGGTGCTCCTGTTTCATTATCCACATAATCTACATCAAAGGTGCGTTCGTTTGCAATTGGACCAAACGGTGTATTTTCGATATAAAAAGGATTGGATGCATCCACTCCATGCAAAACCAAATCTTGAGCCACAACTGCATATCCTATCGAAGCCAAGGTATCGGCAACCGCTAACATATCCGTTCTGTTTCGTGTGATTCCATGTTGGAAAATAACAATTGGCCAACCAGAAGCGGGTTTAGTGTGTCCACTATTGGCATTAGGAATAGTCATTATTAGAGGGTAAGTCTGTGTTCCATTTGCAACAGGAAATGGATTAGCAAAAGTTAAGTTTGTTGAAGTTGGATCGAGTCCAAGAGCATCAAAAGGAGCCACATAGCCTCCAGGAGCGGCTTTCCAAAATGTATTAAGTGGTGCTAATGGATTTTCTGCACTTGGTGCACCTGAATAATAAGGACTTGATTGTATACCAACCCAAATATCCGCTATCCCTGCTCCACCAATTGCGCTGGTATTCAAACCCGTTGGTGCAAGCGTGCTGGCACCAGGTTGAGTCGTTGCTTTAACCGCTTGTAAAACAGGTGTAATCGACTGAGTTGTCATCACAAAAGATAAAACAATGTTTGCTGGATCAATTCCTTGAGATGCGGCAGCGGCTTCTTGAGAGTTGGTTAATTGTCTTAGTGGCTCTAATTTTTGAGCTGTTTCATTAGTAATTAATGGGTCAGTACTGTTTCCGTTAGCATCCACTAATGGTGAAGTTCTTTTTGCTAAAAAATAAGTTTGGTCTGGTGTTGCTGCATTTCCTGCATCGTCTGTTATTCCATTGGTTAAAACCGCCATGTAGCTAGTGATTTGCTTTAAAGCTTTTAGTGGTACAATGCCAACTCCAGCGCCATTAGCTACTGCAACAAAATCAACGCCTGCCTGAAGTTCTTGCGTGATGCCCGTGACTCCACCACCTGGTCCTGTCAAAGTGACTTCAAAAACACGAACCGATTGCCCTGGAACTACAGAAGCTGCAGCAACATTGGCTGAGAACGGTGCGCCCCAAGGAGCAATGGTAGAAAAACCATCTAAGGCACTTAATGCCACTGCTGGATCACCAAAGTCTGTCGGATCTTCTGCTGGAGGATTTAAGGTTAAATCCGTTGTTCCACTGAGGATAAGATTTGTTGGAAACGGCAAGATACCATCAGCTGGTGCAAATCGAGCCGTAATAACTGCAGTGACCGGGTCACCACCTGGGTTTGTAGCTGGACCTGTTTCAACTGCTCTAGGTGCATTGGAAGAACTACTGCACGCTTGTAATAAAGCAATGGATAGTAGAGTTAAGATTAAATATTTTAGACGCATTTATTGGTCCCCTGAATTAAATTACTACTATGATAATTTTTTTATAGGTACAATTACAAGTATTAATGTTAAAATTCTGTTATTTAAGGTCTTGCTAATATGCACATGAGAATCAATTTCAATACCATCTTATATTTTATATTTTTTTTAGCTATTGCTGTATTAATTTATTCATCAAATTTGACAAGACCAGAATCCCATACATTGATGATTACCGCGATTACTGCAACTTTATGGATTACGGAAAAACTACCCATCCCCATTACCTCATTAATACCAATAGCCACCTTTCCATTACTCGGCATTTTAAATTCAAAAACGGTAGCCCAAGCTTATGGAAGTCCCTTGATATTACTTTTATTGGGTGGATTTATGCTATCAACTGCTATGTCACATACCAATACACACCGTTTAATTGCCAATAAAATAATTAAACGTATAGGAACAAATTCTCAATCCAAAATTCTACTGAGTTTTATGCTTACTGCTTCTCTTTTAAGCATGTGGATTTCTAATACGGCAACCACTCTGATGCTTTTGCCAATTGCTCTGGCTGTATTAGAAAACAATGCTTCTAAGAAATTTGCCATCATCTTATTACTCGGTATTGCCTATGCTGCCAGTATTGGTGGTATTGCCACACCCATCGGCACCCCTCCAAATTTAATTTTGATTCAAGTCTTAGAAGATGCACAACTGCAAGACATTGGATTTGTTTCTTGGATGAAAAAAGTATTACCTATACTTTTTATAATTTTTCCTTTGGTCTATTTTTATTTAAGCAGGAAATTAAACGACAAACCCATCAATTATGACCTTAAAGAAATGAGCATTAACAATGCTCAAATTAAAGTTCTTAGTGTATTTTCTCTCACGGCTTTACTTTGGATTACGCGAGTAGAACCCTTTGGAGGCTGGAAGGCTTTATTAAATTTACCTTATGCCAATGACGCCTCTGTGGCACTATTAAGTGTCGTCTTATTATTTGTTATTAAAGACAACAAGAATGAACCTCTAATAACTTGGGATGCTTTAAATAAAATTCCATGGGGAATATTATTATTGTTTGCTGGTGGCATTACCATAGCTACGGCTTTTAAACAAACGGGTTTAAGTGCATCTATCGCCAACAACCTTATATTCTTGAATGATTTCCCTACTTGGTTAATTGTTGGTTTTATTTGCTTTTTCGTGACATTCTTGACAGAAATAACGAGTAACACCGCAACAACTGCCGTATTAATGCCGATTTTATTGTCAACTGCCGTTGCTCTTGATATTGATCCAATGGTGTTAATGTTGCCTGCTACCATTAGTGCCAGCTTTGCCTTTATGATGCCTGTCGCGACTGCACCTAACGCTATTATTTTTAGCAGTGAACGTGTACCAATAAAACAAATGATGCGCATTGGCTTGTTTTTAAACATAGGCGGTGCGCTGATTTTAACCACCTATTTCTCACTATTTAATTGAAAACTAATATTTTGATAAGTAAAATCATGTGTTTTAAATAACTCATAACTTATATGGATAGGCAAAAAGCATTGCTGTCTTGGACTCAAGAAGTTCTACACGATAAGGACTGTTACATTAAACCAGCATCGAGTGATGCCAGCTTTAGAAGTTATTGGCGAGCTTTTTCAAAAGGAAAAACATTCATAATTATGGATGCACCACCCGAACATGAAGACTGCTCTGCCTTTATTAAGGTATCAAAAAAACTCAATGATGCAAACTTACTTGTACCCGTAATAATTGAACAAGATTTAACACAAGGATTTTTGTTGTTATCTGACTTAGGCACTGTTCAATATTTATCTATTTTAAATGAACAGAATTTTGAAGCTCTTTACAAAGACGCTTTAGATGCATTACATAAAATGCAACAAAAAACTAATACTACCGAAATTCCTGTTTATAGCGCAGAACTCTTATTAACTGAATTAGAATTATTTGAACAATGGTTTGTTAATGCACATTTGGATGTAAACTTATCTGAAAAACAACGTGCCATACTAGAAACCTGCAACAATTTATTGATTGGCAATGCATTAGAACAACCGCAAGTTTTTGTGCACCGCGATTACCACAGTCGCAACCTGATGAAAGTTAAAAATAACAACCCAGGAATCTTAGATTTTCAAGATGCAGTTATTGGTGCAGTGACTTATGATTTAGTCTCCCTACTAAAAGATTGTTACATTCAATGGGATGAACAGTCAGTAAATCGCATGGTTGATGATTTTCGTCAACAATACAACAAAAACAATTCAACAAATTACTCTAGCCAACAATGGCAAAAATGGTTTGATTTAATGGGTCTGCAACGGCACTTAAAAGTTGTGGGAATATTTTGCCGATTGAACTACCGTGACAACAAACCAAATTATTTAAAAGATTTAAACCTAACGCTTTGCTATATAAAATCCACATGTAAAAAATACCCTGAATTTCATCCATTATTAGAACTGATTAATGAAATTTCACCCAGTATGGATTCTTTATGCAAGCATTAATTCTCGCTGCTGGTAAGGGCGAACGAATGCGTCCTTTAACTCTAGTCAAACCCAAACCATTACTGGAGGTCTGTGGAACAACATTAATTGAGCACCATATCCTTAACCTTAAAAAAGCAGGATTTACTGATATTGTCATCAATATCAGTTGGTTAGCCCAACAAATTATGAATAAATTAGGCAGTGGCAACCAGTACGGAGTAAAGATTCGGTATTCATTTGAAGGAGACGAACCTTTAGAAACGGGTGGAGGAATATATAAAGCCTTAAGCCTATTAGACAAAGAACCATTTTTAGTCGTCAATGGTGATGTTAAAACAGATATTGATTTTACTTGCATAAAAGCCATACCAAATATGTTAGCTCACTTGGTCATGGTAAGCAACCCAAACCATAACCCAAATGGCGAATTCTTCCTAGATGGAAAACAACTCCTCTCCTTCGTTGATTCTTCGAAAAAACAAACTTACAGTGGTATTGGCATCTATAACCCAAAGCTTTTTGAACACTCTCAATCTGGTAAATTCTCAGTCGTGCCTTTATTGAAAGAAGCCATGAGTCAAAAAATGGTTAGTGGACAATTTTACAAGGGTCAATGGGATGATATTGGAACAATTGAACGATTGACCCAAATCAACACAAACTGTAAAAAACAAAAAACTTAGTTACAAATGAGACTAATTTATTTTTTTTCAAACAACCGTTTGAAATAAAGACTTTCTTATGCTATTTTATAAAGCGTTTTAATTTTGACCAATTAAAACATACAATTACTTAATTAAGAGAGAGAATAAATTATGATCCAAAAAAGCAAACTATTAACCCTGCTGTTACCAGCTTTAATTGTCTGTCCATCAATACTTTCGGCAAAATCTTTGCAAAACAAGCAATTAGCAGGTCCGCCTGAAGAATTTGAATTGATGCGTCAAGCAGCACCTGAAAAAAGTGCACTAAATTCAAAAACAGCCTTAATCCCTGTTTCACTACAACAAACCAAAGGCGGAAACTGGTTTTGGAGTGGCACTTTGCCTGTGGATAGCAACAATTACAGCTTTATGACTTTTGCAAATGGATCAACTGATTGGCAAGTCACACTAATTAACCCAAAAACAGGCAAGAGCTCTGCGGCTGATGCATTAGCCTTTGAACACATTTCGACTAACTACGGACTTGAAAACTCTAGTTATCCTGGTGAAAAATACAGCTTTAATGGTATGGATACTGGAAATTGGCAAATTCAAATAAAAACCACAGGCGAGCCCGAGCAGTTTGAGGGGTTTGTGCTAGCATCCAGTAATAGTAAGTATATATTAAACTCTTACAAGACAAACAATGATCAAATTGTTGGTCATAAAATTCATTTTGTCACACAAAGTGCTTCCAATGAAGAAACCATTTCTGTTTTAAAGAGCTTTTCACCTATTGAACAAGCTTTCATGGTTGTTACTCAACCCGACGGCTCTCAAAATAAATACAACATGTATGATGATGGCAGACACGGTGACAACAAAGCCAACGATGGAATGTTTGGAGGAGATTTTAGTGCATTACAATCTGGTGGTTACACAGTTCAAATCAATGCTTTAGGAAACAACCCAGATGGCACTCCATTTTTCAGAACAAGCGAGCATTTTGTTCCTGTCATTGAGCAAAACATCTCTTTAAGCTCTACTAAAGCATCTGCTGCCGCTATAAGCGATAACAGATTGAATATCACCTTTAATGTTAATGATAATTTAAAATCAGAAAACAAGAGTTATCGTATTATTGCAGAGGTATGGGGCAAGAAAAAGACCAACGGTAAAAATCAATTCAGTACCCAAGGCTCTAAAAACAGCATGAAACCCGTCTCTTGGATTAGTACCATGACTCCTGTGGAAAACAATAAGCTCAATATTGAATTAGATGCTCGATGGATGGAAATGGCAAATGTTTCTGACTCTTTTGAGTTACGCAACTTACGTATTGAAGATGGCGACCATTTTATCCCATTAATAACACAAGAGAAAATGGCATTAAATGTTTCATCAATGCCACAAATGAAGAGTAAGAAATTTAACGGTTCAATAACTGAAGAAATGATGATGGGTGAAAAGCCAGCTCAAGTAGGCACGACAAAAGGGTATGGAACAAAATTATTGCTTGTCCATGGTTATTGCTCAAGTGATGTGTGGGGATCTTATAAGTACCAATTTAGTAATTCTGCCAAGTTTGAAGATTTTGACCAAAATATTTCCCATAATACTTTCGCTCAACGCATCAAAGAGTTTGGTTTACCGTGGCACTCTTATGGAATCGTCGCTCATTCTCAAGGTGGAGCTGCAAGTTTGCACCTTTATACCTATTCGTGGAGTGGTTTAGATTATTCAACTTCAGGAAAAAGAATGATTCAATCAGTTGGAACCCCTTATCGCGGCACTCCAATTGCAGGTAACTTAGCAGCACTTGGCAATGTCTTTGGTGTAGGCTGTGGTTATAACAGTAATTTAACAACATCAGGTGCGGCCTCTTGGTTAGCAGGTATACCAACATGGGCTCGCAGTAAAGTTAACTATTTTACCACTTCAAATACGGACAGATGGTGGCAGTATAACTATTGTTCATTAGCAACTGATTTATTCTTATCAGATCCTGATGATGGTGTAATCGAAAGATACCGTGGTCAATTAAGTGGTGCGACTAATCGTGGTCATAAAACTGGTTGGTGTCATACTCTTGACATGAACTATAGCGGACAAACAAGCGATAGTAGCAGAAACTACAGCATGAGTGCCAACGCAAATCGTTAATCATTAAATAGCATTTAAGTATAAAAAAAGGGTTTCAATTGAAACCCTTTTTTTATTACCTAAAATTGTCAGAATACATTATAATTAAACACTTGTTTTTCTTATAGAATAATCAATGAATAAGAATTGGTTTCCACATGTCACCGTTGCAACAATTGTTGAAAAAGACGGTAAGTTTTTAATGGTTGAAGAAGACTTACATGGCAAAAAACTTTTAAATCAACCAGCAGGTCACTTAGATGAAGGTGAAACGCTTGTGCAGGCCGCTATCCGTGAAACTCAAGAAGAAAGCGCTTGGCACGTTGAAATTTCACACTTAATTGAATTTTCTCAATGGACATCACCAAACAGTAATACGCATTTTCTAAGGGCATGTTTTGCAGGTAAAGCCATCAAACATTTTCCCAAGCAAAAACTGGATGACGGAATTATTCGAGCCTTATGGATGAGTAGAGATGAAGTAAAACAAAATTCACAGCGATTACGTAGCCCTCTTGTATTAGACCATATTGACCACTATATTGCTGGCAAAAGATATGATCTCGATTTTTTCAGTTATTATGACAAACAACAATAAAGATAAAAAAATAATCGTCGGCATGTCTGGTGGTGTCGATTCATCGGTTAGTGTTGCCCTACTTCAACAGCAAGGTTATGCTGTGGAAGGCATGTTTATGAAGAACTGGGAAGAAGATGACACACAAGAATTTTGTACTGCCGACGAGGATGTTAAAGATGCCCAAAATGTTGCTGACAAACTTAAAGTTAAACTGCATTTACGCAATTTTGCCAGTGAATACTGGGATTTTGTCTTTGAAGACTTTTTACACGAATACCGCATTGGTCGAACCCCAAACCCAGATATACTCTGTAATCGTGAAATTAAATTTAAAACATTCCTAGAGAACGCTCAAGACCTTGGTGCAGATTTTATGGCAACGGGTCATTATGTAGACAAAGACTTTAGCGATGGTAAGTTTCGTTTATTAAAAGGCAAAGACAACAACAAAGACCAAAGCTATTTTCTATACACCATTACCCAAGAACAACTCGCCTACAGTCTTTTCCCATTAGGGGAAATTGCTAAACCGCAGGTTAGAAAAATAGCGCAAGAACTAGACTTGGTTGTTGCCAACAAAAAAGACTCTGTGGGTATCTGTTTTATCGGTGAGAAAAATTTTACCCAATTTTTAGCGAATTATCTAAAACCCAATCCAGGAAATATAGTCAATGATAAGGGAATGGTTATTGGCAAGCACTCGGGATTAATGTATTACACCATTGGTCAACGCCAAGGATTGGGTATTGGCGGGGTTAAAGATGCGCCACAATTACCGTGGTTTGTGGTTGCAAAAAATCATGAAACCAATGAACTCATTGCTATTCAGTCAGGTGACCATCCATTACTATTATCCAATGAATTAACTGCTATCAATTTAAATTGGATATCAGGTAATCAACCAGATTTTCCCTATCAGTGTAAAGCAAAAGTACGTTACCGCCAAAGTGATCAAAACTGTACCCTTACAAAAAATCAACAAGGTCAAATCAAAGTTTCATTTAACCAACCCCAACGTGCAGTCACTCCAGGTCAATCTGTGGTCTTTTATGATGGCGATGTCTGTTTGGGTGGTGGTATAATTTGGGATACCGATACATTAACGCAGAAATGCGAACTCAGGAACAACGCATGAAAAATAAAACTATCGCCCTAGCAGGTGTATGTCAAGCCGCCTATTTTGCTAATGAGCTTGCCAGCACAGGAAAAGTCCGTGATCAAAATGGCTTTGATGCCACTTTAGGCAGTCTCTATGTAATGGATTGTGATGACATTAGTGAAATTTATGGATCGGATATGCTTAATCTCAATACTGGTTTAAAAACCTTACATTATGCATTTAACCGAGATAACGATTACCTTACCGTTTTAAAATACACATTAACATTACTCACTCTTGAGAGAAAATTAAGCAAAAGAGAAGATTATTTAGAAAAAATTCAAAAAGGCATTGAAGATTCTAAAATTTTACAAACTACCGATGAAAGATTTTCAACTCCTGTCATTACTAAATTAGCCAATACCTACAGTTCTACCATAAGTTTATTGCAACCGCGCATTATATTAAATGGCCGTCCTGAGTATCTTAAGCAAATTGAAATAACAGAAAAAATTCGTGCGACACTTTTAGCGGGCATACGTTCTGCTGTACTTTGGTCTCAAATGGGTGGTACCCAATGGCAATTACTTTTTAAACGGCGAGCACTTGTTGAAACGGCTCATGAACTCAAGAAAATGATATAGTTTCAATCACTATTTTTAGAGAGTTTTGATGAAATCCAGTAGATATGGTAAACTATTTAATTTTATATGCATCCAATAAACATGACTAATTCTCTAGCTAAAATTAAACTCTCAAAAAAAACACTCTTTTTTTATTTAGTCGAACTAATTTCAGTTAGTGCATTTACTTTTATTGAAGGATTTTCTGGGTTAATGTGGTTAGCTGTTGCCATTAGTTTTATTGGAATAATTCCTCGAATAAAAGGAGTGGTATTAGTTTCTCAAGTTTTTTTAGTCTTATCATCAGTGCTTTGGGGTTATATTGTTATGTACAACCTCACTTCAGCACCAGGAACATTCACCGTCATATTACTTGCTCGTGTCATTGCCACACTTATCGGTTTTAAGAACATTAAAGAGCAAATGATAGTTGTTATACCTTTGCTTATAGCCTTTGCTTTATTTAAACCTGTGGGCTGTGTTCCACCTTTAGACTTTTAACTTCAAAAAATGACTCCAAAAAGTTGGTTAAGAGACTTATACCCTGGATACTTTGCCATGACTATGGCAACGGGTATTATCGCAGTAGCGTTAAAACAACAAAATTACGATACTTTGTCCGAAATATTGTTTGTCTTTACACTCTTTACTTGGTGCATAATGACAGTGCTATACACGTGGAGGTTGATTAAATTTCCTCATGCTGTTTTTGAAAATTTACTAAACCCCAAAACCACCTTTATCTTTTTCACCTTTGTAGCTGCCACAGATATTTGTGGTATTTTATTATTCCAACACGGTCTTGAAGTATTGGCTCTTAGCTGTTGGGTCATTGCCTTTATTTATTGGTCAGCCTTGATGTATTTTGGTTTTGCATCCTTATGTTTTGCCCATGAAGACAGAGAAGTTAACGTAGTCCATGGTGGATGGTTGATTTTAATTGTTGGCACACAATCATTGGTTTTACTTGGCACAAAAATAGCGCCTACTCTTGGCACGTATGCCTCTTACATGATGATGGAAATACACATGCTTTGGGCACTGGGAATGATTTTTTATGCCATATTTGTTACTTTATTCTGTTACCGAATTTTTTTCTTTAATATGAAACCAAAAGACTACTCACCGTTGATGTGGGTCATAATGGGTGCAGCTGCCATCAGTGCTAATGCAGGAAGCAGCTTATTACTCAGCGACCCTATTCTGCCTTTGCTAGTCAACTTGCACCATGTAATTGAACTGATTTCAATCATGTTGTGGACATGGGCTACTTGGTGGATTCCTCTACTAATTATGATCGGTCTTTGGAAGCATTTTTATAAAAAGATACCACTGGAGTATGAACCTTCCATGTGGAGCATCATATTTCCACTCGGAATGTATGCCGTGACGAGTTTTAATTTAGGTGTTTCAATAGATTTCAACCCATTGTTATACCTGTCTTCGTTCATGTTATGGGTTGCCGTTGTAGCGTGGGTTTCTTTGCTTTTGTTCTTACTTTCCTCTTTCAAAAAAATAAAGTCAGGTTGAACCCGACAACAATTTAAAATAATCCACAATTTCTTGCGTAGAAATATTTTCTGATGCAGGTCCGACTTGCATCTCAGCTTTCTGAATAGATTCACATTCTGTTGCTTTAAACTGATAGAGTAATGACATATCAAATTTCTCATTTAAGGGTTTAATGCGAGAATTCAATATATTCAAATCACCTTCCACATACACTAAAAAGCCATTTGTCTGTGGAATTTTAACCGTAACTTTATTGATTGTATCAAGTGCCTTAGCAATTTCCTGTGCGCGTTCAACCCATAAATGAATTTTGCCTAATTGTGTATCTAAGCCATTCAAAGCCGTTATCAATTGTGGAAATGCCGTATATAAGTCACCACCCATACGGCTGCGCCAAACTTTACATTTCTCAATAAAATCAGCATTGCCAGCTAAAACAGCGCCACCTATTGCTCCCAAGCCTTTATAAAAAGAAACATAAACCGAATCAAATAGATCTGAAATTTCTGCTAAAGACTTTTGATAGAAAAGAGTCGACTCCCACAAACGCGCTCCATCCATGTGAAAATGGCAGTTATTTTGTTTTACCCATTGACTCATTTTGCTTAATTCATCAGAGGAAGTTAATTTAAACCCAGCATTTCGCAATGGTAGTTCAACCGTTAAAACGGATGCTTCTTCAGTCACAGCTGACACATCATTGGCAGTAAAAGGATCACTAAGCTCGCCTAACGCAATGCCCCGTAATCCCATCAATGCCTGATAAGCATCTTGTTCATTGGCTGCAATATGACAATTAGGGTGCAAAATGACATTCTTGCATTTCTTTAACTCTGAAGCCACTTTCAAAGCAACTAACTGAGCGGTAATACCCTTATGGAAAAACAAAGCCTGTTCTTTTCCCAATAATTTAGCAACTCGTTGTTCCAATAACTGAACTAACGCACCTTGACTATAAATATCTCGGTTTTCATCTAAATAAGTTGTATTTGCCATCTGAGACAACCAACTTTTATGTGTCTGTAATTTATAATATAATCGTCGCATAATAATTAATCGAAAAGAGTGAAAACATTGTAACATGTCAATACCAATATTGAATGATTTGGGATATTTAATTTATTCACAATCTGTTAAGATAAAGTCTCATGCAAAACTTATCACCAACACAGGCGCGAAAATTAATAATTTCAAGTCAAAAATTAAGCTATGGTTCATTAAATCCACAAGAAATTATTGAACATTTAGGCTATGTGCAAATTGATACCATCTCGGTAGTTGAACGTGCACACCACCATGTCTTTTGGAGTCGTTGCCCAAAATACAAACCAATTATCTTAGATGAACTGGTTAAATCACGTACAGTCTTTGAGTATTGGAGTCATGCAGCATCCTATTTACCGATGAAAGATTACCGCTATACACTACCCATGAAAAAGAATTTTAGAACCAGTAAAAGCTCATGGTTTCCGCGTGATGAGAAAGTCATGTCATTTGTTTTAGAAAGAATTAAAACTGAAGGACCTCTACGCTCTAAAGATTTTAAAACAGTAAAAAAGGGCAACACTGGCTGGTGGGATTGGAAACCTAGTAAATACGCACTCGAACGTTTATTTATGGAAGGAGAACTTGAAATCACACGAAGAGAGGAATTTCAAAAGGTATACGATTTGCCTGAACAAGTCATTCCATCCTCTGTTGATACTTCCATGCCAAGTGAAGAAGAAAATAATGAATTCTTAATTAATCGAACACTCCGACACCACGGATTAGCAAGTGTTGATGAAATCGGCTATTTAAAAAAGAAAGATAAGAAAGACAAAATACAAAATAAACTCAATCAACTTATAGAACATGGTGCTATCACGCGGGTATCAATCAAAGGAATAAAAGAAAACTATTACGCCCTAACAAAAAGCCTCGAAACAGTATCAAAGACTAATTCAAAAATTCACCTACTCTCTCCATTTGATAACCTAATAATCCAGCGAAAAAAGTTAAATACTCTCTTTAATTTTAATTACCAAATCGAATGCTACGTCCCTGCAGCCAAAAGAAAATACGGTTATTTCTGTCTTCCTATTTTCATGGGTCACAAACCAATTGCGCGTGTTGACTGCAAAGCCGATAGAAAAAATAAACAACTAATAATCCACTCACTTCATTATGAAAAAAATGTTAGAAAAGAATCAGTTAAAGGAAGAATTGAAACTAAATTGAAACAATTTGCTACATTTAATGGCTGTGATTTAAAGTAAGCGTCAACCAAACCACATACTTGACAAGTTCTATCAATCGTTGTTTGATTTAAAATTCCAAGGCAGGAGTTTTTCGTAGCCTTCAATAGATTCAACCAACTGCAGCTCTTTATAAATATG
>JALSLV010000049.1 GCA_026988115.1 Lysobacterales bacterium
CAGCATGGATGGCAAAGGAGCATGGCGTGATAATGTTTTTGTTGAACGTCTTTGGCGCAGTGTAAAATATGAAGAAGTTTATTTGAATGCTTATGATTCAATGACAGAAGCTAAAACTGGTATAAAAGATTGGATTATGTTTTATAATTCGCAAAGAATACATCAAACTTTAGGCACAACACCGAATTTAATGTATGATGAATTCAGCCAAAAACTGGCTGCTTAAATGAAATGAAGATTCTACTAAGCACCTGTCTTAATAGTGGGGTACAGCTCTGTTTTACACCAAGAACAATATAATAGGCTTCTTTAGAAACACTATCAACTCGTTTGGTATTGATGAAAGTCGCATCAATATAAATTATTGGATAATGGCTATCAATTTGGCGTTTTCTAAACAACTCCATATCCTTATAGAAAGTCTTGTTAATATTCGATATTTTTGACTTAGATAATGTTTTCCATAAATATTTTCAGTGACATCTTCTATTTCTCGAGTAGTTAATCCTTTGTAATATAATTCAAAACACAGCTCTTCCAATTGATCATTAGATTCACGCATAATTTCAAGAATTAGTGGCTTGAATTGGCTTAATCTATCGCGAGGGATTCGCAATGCCAATGATTCACTTATGCCTAAACCATTGACTTTTCGAAAGCCATTGCCTTTGTTATTTACTGATTCTGGAAGAAACTGATCTCGTTCTGCTTTCATAAATGCATTGAGGGTTATTTTATGAAATACTTCCATGTATTTCACCACTTCGTGGCCAGCTAAAGCTGTTCAAATTCTTTCCCTAAGAATTTAGTCATCAAAGTATTGAGTCCTGATTTTTCTTCTACTAAATTGTTTAATGCTGCTTGTAATTGGGGCTTATTTAATTTAAATTCATTCATGTGAGTACCTTTTTTTTGGTTCTATGTTCGGCAAAAACATTGTAACTCAAATTAGGTGCTTACACCTTGGGACACACTTTTATGGACGGTATGATTTTTTGATTGGTAATTGCAAGCATAAGTTTCCTCGATAGTAAATCTGAGAATTGTGCCTTTTTTTATTGAATATTTATAGAGTGTGCTTTGGTTGACGCTTACCCCCCCCATCTCAGCGTTGCAGCCTTTATCAAGAGAACAACCATTAATTGCAGGCTACGCCTTGATATGGGGATTTCTTTAACTCCTGATGAAGGGTATTATCTAGCTGTGTTAATAAGGGCTAAATGGTACAACAAAGCCATTATGATTTACATCCTTGTAAATCTCTTTATAATTAATTATTTTACTTCAAAGGTTTCTTTAATACTTTTATTCTCTTCAGTGTTAATTTCGATAGTGTATTTTCCTTTTTGTATGTAGATATCGTGACCTAATCGTATGCTCTCTTGGATAGGAGTAAGCGATTTGTTAATAGGCTTTTCTTTATCCTTGTTGGCGAATTGCTCTGCTTTTAGTGCCAGTGGTGTTGTGAGTTTGTAATCCCACTTCCATTGATTTAGACCTTTGTTCAGTTTGATATTCGTTGTAAAAACAATTTGCTTATTACTGTCCTTAATGGAAATAACTGTATTTTGTTTATTCTTTTGAGACCAAATAGTGAAAGTTTTATAATCACCGTCATCAGGCACACTAAACCAACGAGATGGTTTGCTGTTCCAATGGGAGTTAAAATTAATATCTTTTGGTTTCTGTAGAGCTAACTCCTTGTCTTTATAGTCATTATAGCTTTCTAACATGGAAACATCTGCAATCCACATGCTGCGACCATGGGTGGCAACAACCAGTTCTTTATCGCGAGGATGAACGATTAAATCATGCACCGGAACGGTTGGCAGATTCGCGCCCAATGTTGTCCAGTTTTTGCCGTAGTCAAAGGAAAAATAAAGCCCTTTGTCTGTTCCCAGATAGATTAATCCCTTTGTGTTCGGATCTTCTTTAATGACATTGACTGCTTCATTGGGCAAGCCTTTACTGATGGGCTTCCATTTCTTTCCAAAATTATTGGAGTAATAAACATAAGATTCAATGTCATCATTGCGGTAGTTGTTTAGCGTTAACCATAAGTCGTTTTTATTGTGTTTTGAGGCTATAACTCGTGATACCCATAATTTTTTAGGTAATTTTTTACTGACGTTTGCCCATTTGACTCCACCGTCTTTGCTTGCCCAAACCAAACCATCATCTGTGCCCACCACTAGGCGACCAAATTCTAATGGTGATTCGCTGATACTGGTAATTGTTGCATAAGGAACGTCACCGTATTTTAAAGATTGCGTGAGATCCTTACTAATGGCATGCCATGTTTCTCCCTTATCAAAACTGCGAAATAACTTGTTCGCACCGTAATAAATAATGTCTTTGTTGTGAGGAGACAAAATTACAGGGGTATTCCAGTTGTAACGCAGGGGTTTTTCGTTGAGATAATTGGGTGGTTTGATGGATTTGGATTGACCGTCTTCCAATCTAAAGTTATTACCAAATTGATAGCCAACATAAACGGTGTTTTCATCCACACTGACATGCATGCCATCACCGCCGAAAATTCTTTCCCACGATTCGCTGTCTTTCCAGTCGTTGGTGCTTGAACCCTTAAGTGTACCGTTGTCTTGTAAGCCACCGTAAACATTGTAGGGTTTTTCCATATCAACAGCAACCGTATAAAATTGACCAACGGGTTGATAATCCAGTTTACGCCAGTGTTTGCCCTGATCATAGGACTCATCTGCACCGCCGTCGTTAGCCGCAATAATATGTTGGGAATCGTTTGGATCTATCCATACTTCATGGTAATCCACATGAACTTTGGGGTCGTAGAGAGATTCCCACGTTTTGCCTCCATCTTGTGATTTGATTAAGGGTACGCCCATGGTGTAAATGGTATCGGCATCATTTGGATCAACATGAATTTTGCCAAAATAATAGCCATAGGTAAAAACCACATTAGATAAAGGTTTATCGTGTGTTTTTGTGAAAGTCTTTCCCCCATCATCTGAACGGTAGACTTCCAATCCTTTAATGTCGGTATTAAATAAATTATTATTGGCATCTTTAAGCGATTTTACCAAATCATGCACGCGCATTTCTTTTGATTTTATTTTTTCTATCACTGTTTTTGCGGTGACATCAGGAGGGAAGTTGTTGTCTCTGAGGAATGTTTCGATGTTTTTTTCATCTTGAAGAAGAAAATCTTCACGACTCATGTTTTTTAAGCGTTTAGGATTGATTGCTGTGTCACCTAAATCCCATTGAGACTCTGGTAAAATTTCTTGGTTATCCACTACGACATAAACAACATTGTTATCTGACTGAGCGACATCAATACCCATTCGACCAACATATTTTCCTTGTGGTAATCCGTTGTTTAGTATTTTCCATGTTTGTCCTTTATCTGAACTTTTATAAACTTTGCTGCCTTCTCCACTTTCAACAAAGTTCCACGCTTTGCGTTCGCGTTGCCAGCTGGTGGCATAAACATCGCCATTTTTTGCAATGGATAAATCTGCAAAACCAGTCACATCGGTTCCATTTAATACTTTTTCCCAACTCTTGCCTGCATTGTTGCTCACAAAAATGCCTCGGTTGCTGCCTTTGGAGTAAAGGGCTCCTAAAGCTGCTACATAAATGCGATTGGAGTCCGTTGGATCGACTAACAAATCACCAATTCGGCTGGTATCCCCCAGTCCCATGTAGTTCCAACTTTCGCCTCCATCATTGGATTTATAGACGCCCATTCCAGCATAGGATGAACGAGAGGAGTTGTTTTCACCTGTCCCTAACCACAGTATTTGGTCATTATTTGGGTCAATATCAAACCCCCCAACAATTTGGGAGGGCAGTTTGTCGGTTATTGGTTTGAAAGTAATGCCTTTATCATTTGATTTCCAAACACCTCCTGAGGCATAAGCAAGATAAAGTGTGTTGCTGTTCTGTTTTGAAGCCCTAATAGCAACAACCCGACCACCTTGAACCACCGGACCAATATTTCTCCACGCGAGGCTTTTAAAGAGTGATTGATTAACTAAAACTTGATGGGTTTGCCAGGATTGGCTTTGGTTTTTGTAGTTATCTGGGGTAATTGAAAAGCTTGTTAGGCAATAAAGGGTTAAGACGAGAAAAGTTGTTTTTTTCATGCTGGCATAATTTAAGATAATATAGACTATAATTATGCTTAGCAACAGCTAAGGATTCAACCATTTTAGCTCTTCTAAGCAAGAAAAACTACTTTAAAATAGCGGGTCTATCAACCGTGGTTAAATGCTTGATAAATGGATTGCCTCCAGAAAAGCCCTTAAGTTCAAGTGTTTGTCCTGGTTTAGATTGAGCAATCAATTCACGGTAATGTCTTTGGTCTTTGATTTCAACGTCATTAATATGCGTAATAATATCTCCTTGTCTAAAATTGGCATCAAAAGCGGGGTAATTTTTAATAACGCCAAGAACCATAACGCCTTTATTGGGCTTTAAAACGCGAGAACGATAAAATTGACGATCAGAAACCAGTTCTATGCCCAAATAACCACGCAAAACTTTCCCGTGTTTTAGTATTTCTTGCATAATGAGTTTTGTGGCATTGGAGGGTATGGCAAAATTTATGCCTTGTGCACCATTTCTGTTGAAAGTTGCTGTGCTAATGCCCACCACTTCACCGTTGGCATTTATCAAGGCGCCACCTGAATTTCCTGTATTAATTGCCGCATCAGTTTGAATAAAGTTTTCAATAGTACTGACGTCAAGACCACTTCTTCCTTTTGCGCTAATAATGCCTAGTGATACACTTTGACTGAGTCCATAAGGGTTGCCAATAGCAAGGACTATGTCGCCTGTTTGGGTTGTGTCAGAATCAGCAAAAGTAGCGGGTATCAAATTGAGCGCTTCTATTTTTAATACGGCTAAATCGGTGACGCTATCAGAACCAATGATTTTTGCTTCTAATAAACTGTTATCCCAAAGGGAAACAATTATTTGTGTTGCATTTTTTATGACGTGGTAGTTGGTCACAATATAACCGTCAGTAGATACAACGACTCCAGAGCCAAGGTATTGTTGTGTAATCGGTTGAGAGACTAAAGAACTTAATCCCATAAATTTTTGCATTTCAGCATTAAGTTTTCGGCTTCTGACAATTTCAGTTTGGGCGTAGATGCTGACAACTGAATGAGAGATTTTTTTTACCGCATCGGCGTAACTGGTTGGATAGCTTATTGAATGCAGTGGGTTTGAATTAGAAGTTGTTTGCTTATTTGGTTTAAAATAAAGGATAATAAACCCCAACGCCAATCCTGCAACAATGGATTGAAGGATGAATTTCAAAATTGAAGTTGTTTGACTCATAAAATAAGCTTGGTTTGGTAAATGACAGCTTTGATTGTACCTGAACTTGACCAAAATTAAAATTTTAACACCATTAGACATATTGAATACATGTTTATGTATAAAAAAAAATTATTTTGGAGTAAAATCCCTTCGTTAATGTGTAATAAAAAAATAGGAGTGAGTAATAATGACTGATAAAGTCAATGAAAGTCGCAGAAATCTATTAATTGCAACTTCAGTTGTTGGTGCAATTGGTGCAGGGTTTGCTGCTGTTCCTTTTATAAAATCGTGGATGCCATCTGAGCGAGCTAAAGCTGCTGGTGGGGTCGTAAAAGCCAATGTGTCTAAACTAGAGTCTGGTCAAAAATTGCAAGTAAAGTGGAGGGGACAGCCAATCTTTATTGTAAAAAGAGACAAAGTCTTACTGGATACCCTTAGCAATCATGATGATCGCCTCAAAGATGCAAAATCTGAGAAGAGTATTCAACCTGATTTTGCAAAAAACATTTATCGCTCGCAAAAGGAAGAGTTGTTAGTGATGGTCGGTATTTGCACGCATTTGGGCTGTTCTCCAAAAGTTTATCCTGAAATTGTTCCACAAGCGTTTGATTCTGACTGGCAGGGAGGATTTTACTGCCCGTGTCATGGGTCTACTTTTGATATTTCTGGGCGAGTTTACAACGGTTCTCCCGCAGGAACGAATATGGTTATTCCACCTTATGTCTATGTTGATGAAAATAACTTGATTATCGGTACTGATAAACTTGAAGGAGGCGCATAATGGGTTTAAGAAAAACAAATGAAAAAGGCATTTTAGGTTGGTTTGATCAACGATTGCCTGTTATGGACATGTGGAATGACCACATGGCAAAATATTATGCACCAAGTAACTTTAACTTTTGGTACTTTTTTGGTTCTTTGGCGTTACTTGTTTTAGTTAATCAATTGCTAACAGGTGTTTGGCTGACGATGCACTATAAACCTGATGCTGCACAAGCTTTTGGTTTAGTTGAGTACATCATGCGAGATGTGCCTTGGGGTTGGTTAATACGCTACTTGCACACAACCGGGGCCTCTGCCTTCTTTATTGTGGTTTATCTGCACATGTTCCGTGGCTTAATGTACGGTTCTTACAAAAAACCAAGAGAGTTAATTTGGACTTTTGGTATGATTATTTATGTCGCATTGATGGCTGAAGCCTTTATGGGGTATGTATTGCCTTGGGGTAATATGTCTTTTTGGGGTGCTAAAGTTATCACTCAATTATTTGGTACTATTCCTTGGATTGGTGATGTTCTGCTTGAAGGTATTCGCGGTGATTACAATATCTCTGATGCAACTTTAAATCGTTTCTTTGCTCTGCATGTTGTTGCTGTGCCAATTGTTTTATTAATATTGGTGTTCTTGCACATTGCTGCTTTACACTCTGTTGGATCAAATAATCCTGATGGTATTGAAATTAAGGATTATAAAGATGAAAATGGCATTCCTAAAGATGGTATTCCATTTCACCCTTATTATTCTGTTAAAGATATATTTGGCATCGGCATGTTTTTAATAATTTTCCTTGGTATCGTTTTTTTGAAACCTGATATGGGAGGGTTATTCCTCGAACACGATAACTTTAATATTGCAAATCCAGGTTCAACCCCTGAACACATTAAACCAGTCTGGTATTTCACGCCATTTTTTGCTATATTGAAAGTTGTTCCAAATCCATTTGGCGGCATGATTGTGATGTTTTCGGCAATCATTGCTTTATTCCTATTGCCTTGGGTTGATAGAAGCGAAGTGAAATCCATTCGTTACCGTTTATTGCCTTTTAAATTAGCATTGACTGCATTTGTCACCTCTTTTGTTGTTTTAGGTTATTTAGGGATGGTCTCATGGGGGCCGGGCGAAAAGTTACTTGCCCAAGCTTTAACTGGCGTTTATTTCTTATATTTTGTGTTCTTATTTGTTTATACTAAGAATGAAAAACACAAACCAATACCAGAGAGGTTGACACACTAATGAAAAATTTAATATTAATAGTGACGTTATTGTTGTCCGCAAATGTTTTTGCCAACAGTGATGGAGCCCATTTAGAACCCGCTCAAACCAACATACGATCAAAAGAGTCATTGCAAAATGGTGCTAAGTACTTTATGAACTATTGTTCAGGCTGTCATTCATTGCAGTATCAAAGATACAATCGCATGGCAAAAGATTTGGGTTTAACCAAAGATGAAGTCAAAGAAAACTTGATTTTTACCGATGCTAAATTTCCCGAGCACATGACAAATACCATGGACAATGCTCAGGTTGAAGAAAAAGAGTGGTTTCACAAAGCTTTTCCAAAAGATTTAACTTTGATTGCAAAAGCACGTGGCGTTGATTGGTTATACAATTACCTTAAGAGTTTTTATAAAGACTCCAGTCGCCCAATTGGATGGAATAACACCATTTTTACAGGTGCTTCAATGCCTAATGTTTTATGGGAATTGCAAGGAATTCAAGAGGCTAAGTTTGAAGAACATGAAGATGAACACGGTATTGTGACTCACACGTTTAAGGGCTTTAAGAAAGTTACTGAAGGCACAATGTCTGAAGAAGAATTTGATAATACGGTTCGTGATATTGTTAATTTCTTAGATTACACTGCAGAACCTGCTCAGTTAATCCGAATGGGCATGGCTCCATGGGTATTATTTTTCTTGGTAATATTTACCATGTTGGCTTATTTGTTGAAGAAAAATTATTTTAAAGATATTCATTAAATATCAATAAGTTACACGAATAAAAAGGTGGTTTGGAAGCAATTCTTAACCACCTTTTTTTGCTTTTACAGACCTAAAACTGTTATAATGCGCGACTTTGTTCATTTTGAGCAATTAGTTCTAAACATAAGGAGGCTAAATTAAGTGATTATCCCAGCAAGAGGACGTTCAGTCATATCTGTTTATTCTGTATCGGATTCGTATGATTCGCACAGAATTAGATTTTTATTAAAAACCAAAAATATCAGCAGTGTAGATGTAATTGAAGTGGATCCTCTAAGTCCGCCAGAAGATTTAATTCATATTAACCCTTATCACACGACGCCAACTGTTGTTGACCGTGATTTGGTACTTTATGGTACCACTGTAATTACTGAGTATTTGGATGAAAGATACCCTCATCCACCGTTAATGCCGCCTGACCCTGTGACTCGTGCAAAATTACGCCTTTACACTTACCGCATGGAAAAGGACTGGTTAAGTTATATTCCAGCTTTAGAAAATGGAACATCTGAGGAGAAGAAAATAGCCCGTGAAGAGCTTTTTGATAAGCTATGTGCATCAGAAGAACTGTTTTCTGAAACTAAATTTTTCTTGAGTGAAGACATGACTTTGGTCGATACCTGTTTAGCTCCATTTCTATGGCGTTTGGAACACTATGGCTTGGATTGGGAAGAGTTGCCAAAGCCAATCAGGCAATACGCTCATATGATTTTTAGAAAAGAATCATTCAAACAGAGTGTGTCAGAACAAGAACGCGAAATGCGTTTTGATTTTTAACCCGAGATAAGAATCATGAATTCATCAAAACCTTATATATTGCGAGCCTTACATGAATGGATTAGTGATAATAATTTAACACCTTTGGTTTTGGTGAATTCGACTCATCAAGATGTTCAAATTCCATCAGGGATTGACGAGGATGGCAAGGTTGTATTAAATGTATCCTATGGAGCAACCAAAAATCTTGAGATTGTTAATGAGGGGATTTTGTTTGATGCGCGTTTCTCAGGAGTTAGTCAAAACCTTTATTTACCCATGGATGCCATTCTTGCCATTTATGCACGTGAAAATGGACAAGGGATGATGTTTGGATCCGATGATGATATGCCAAACCCAGAACCACCACAACCAAGCAAGGATAAAAAGGCACAAGTTATTGAACACAAAAAGAGCTCAGCAAAAGAGAAGGCTGGTAAAAGTTTTTTAAAAGTCGTTAAATAAAAGCATGTTATAATTGAAGGCCTAAAGAATAAGGTTAGTGAGGTTATGCGTGGCTATTGAAACAACAAAATATAAATCATTTAAAGAATTCTACCCATTTTATTTGTCAGAGCACCAAAATTCCGTTTGTCGTTTATTGCACATTATTGGAACAAGTCTTGTGGTTATCATTGTTTTAATGATTTTATTTAAAGCACAATATAAGTTATTAATAATGTTGCCCATTATTGGTTATGGTTTTGCCTGGGTTGGTCACTTCTTTTTTGAGAAAAATAAACCGGCATCTTTTAAGTACCCACTCTATAGCTTTATGGGAGATTGGGTGATGTGGTGGCAGGTTTTGACGTTAAAGATTAAACTGTAGCTATGTTTCCTTCGTTATTTTTTGGTAAGAATCTTAACCAAATCAACCAAACAACTAAGGCATCTATAATAATTAAGGCTTGCCATAAATAGAGATGAAACCAGTCAAACCAATTTTTATCCCATTGCAATAAATAGAATAAAGAGATTATTCTTATAATATTTAAAAACTGGATGCCAAAAAAGCCAAGAATAAATCCATATATTTTATGCAAGAATTTTGAAGGGAAAGCAAATATTGCGGCAAATAAAACAATTACCGCTTCAACACCGTTACATCCTGCGGCAATTTTTACTGCCACGCCATTGGCACTGCTGCGAATAACATCGGCCTGAGCAATAACATCCTTATCAAACAGTTGCATAATTGCGGCGCTGATTGTCGCTAAAAATCCAGTAAACGGTAATATTACAGTCTCTTGTATGGGTTTATACAATTCCAACGCAAACAAGGTGATAACAATAACAATAAAAAGAAGTGTAAATCTCAGCATAAAAATTTAGTGTCAAACAAATGAAAGTTAGCAGTTATTTTATCTAAATTGTAAATATTAGCTATAAAAATGCATTTATTTAACAAAATTGTTAAATTTAACAAAATCATTAACAAATTTTAACGAAACCATAACAGTAATGTTAGTACAATGGGAACCAAGTTAAGTTAGATACAGGTGCTCTTACTCAGGATTACAAACAAATTTTTAGCATCTTCTTTTAGCCCAAGATTTGTGAGAACTTATCTTGGGTTTTTTTTTGAATAACTAAGGAGCTTTTAATGCTCGTTGTACAAGCCACAAATAATGGAGAACAAATGAAAATACTCGTCATTGAAGATAATACAGATATCGCCGCAAATATCGTAGATTATTTTGAAGACAAGGGGCATATTGTTGATTATGCAGCCGATGGGATAACTGGATTACACTTTGCTGTGACAAATGATTTTGATGTTATTGTTTTGGATTTAATGCTACCAGGAATGGATGGTCTTGATGTCTGTAAAAAATTACGCAAAGAAGCGGGTAAAATGACTCCTGTTCTTATGTTGACTGCACGTGATAGTTTGGAACAAAAGTTAAAAGGATTTGAGTTTGGGGCTGATGACTACATGGTCAAACCCTTTGCATTACAAGAGTTGGAAGCACGCGTAACGGTTCTGTCAAATCGCAGAAGCAATGCAGCAGAAAAAATATTGATTGTTGCGGATTTGGAGTATGACACCAATACACTTGAAGTTAAAAGAGCGGGAAAATCTTTAGAAATGAACCCTACTGGCTTGAAATTGTTAAAAAGACTTATGCAAGCCTCACCTTGGGTTGTTCCCAGACAAGAATTAGAAATGAAAGTTTGGGGAGAAGAAATGCCAGATAGTGATTCATTGCGCGTGCATATTCATGGACTTAGGGCTACAATTGACAAACCTTTTGATAAAAAACTAATCCATACAAGACATGGTGTTGGTTATCGCATAGCGGATTTGGATGAAGTTTCGGAATAAACTAAGATACAGAATTATTGTTGCATTTTTAACCCTGAGTACCTTACTAGGGGCATTATTTGCAACAACTGCATTAACAATTCGAGAACATTTAAGCACTAATCTTATTGGCGATTCAATAAAGAAAAACCTCGATGAGTATATGGAAAAGCTGGTGAAAGATCCTACGGGTATCCAGGGAGAGCCAATTGCCAGTAATGTTCAAGCATTTATTACCGCTCCAGAAAAATTACCTCTGGTTATGCCAATTAGTTATGCAGATTTGAGTGATGGTGTGCACGACATAATAGAAAATGGCAAGCACTTAAAAGTTGCTGTTAATAAAAGGCACATGTTAAAAGGCAAAGAAGTTTGGGGTTATATTATTTTTGATGTCACCACCCCTAAAAATGAAAACCGTTTAGTTTATTCTTCATTGGCAGGTGTGTTTGTTCTGTTTACAATAATCGCTTATTTTCTTGCGATATATGCTTCAAAAAAAATATTAAAACCTTTAAGAAGCTTATCTTCAATGGTTCAACATCAAGGGGATAAACCAAAACATTTGGCATCGCATTTTTCCGATGATGAGGTGGGTCAGCTTGCCCATGCATTAGATGAATATTCTGATAGAATCGCATCAATCGTTATACGCGATAAAGAATTTAATGCCGATGTCAGTCATGAATTGCGCACACCTCTAGCAGTCATTGCAAGTACCGCTGAGTTGATTAATACACAAGATGATATAAGCGAGAAAACAAGACTTAGATTAAAAAGAATAGAACGAGCAGTTAAACAGTCAACAGAATTAACTGAGACATTATTACTGCTATCAAGAGAAGAACAAAAAAATGTAAGAAACTTGCAAAGAACCCAAGTGGGGCGATTAGTCAAAGACATCATCGATAATTTTGCAGCAACCATTAAATTAAAAAAACTCGATGTTAAAGTTATCGAGGAAGACTGGTTGCAAGTTAAAGCACCTGCCGCTGTTGTTTCAGTAGCACTGAGTAATTTGATTGGTAATGCGATTAAGTATACGCCTCAAGGAGCTATTCAAATCATACTTAAAAGTGATCGTGTCTTGGTTGTCGATCAGGGCGCTGGAGTGAGTAAGGATGAGTTGCCAAAGTTGTTTGAAAGACATTTTAGAGGGGATGCGGTGACAGCAAAAGGCTCTGGATTGGGATTAGCTATAGTCAAACGATTATGCGAGTTGTATAATTGGCGCGTTATAATTCATAAAAATGATGGCAGCGGTCTAACTGCCGAATTAATATTCACTTAAATAAATGAACATTAAGCTCTTTAATACGTAAACACTGAAGAAACAACATGAAAAACACCTTACTAATCGTTGCACTGCTCTTAACTAACTTAGTTTATGCTCAGTCGATTACCACACCTAAACCACCAAAATTGGATGCAGATAGCTACCTATTAATGGATTTTAACTCTGAAAAACTATTGGTAGAATTTAATGTTGATAAACCAGTAGAGCCAGCGAGCATAACTAAAATGATGACGGCTTATGTTGTATTTTCAGAACTAAAAGCAGGAAACTTGAGTTTGGATGACAAAGTTTTAGTTAGTGAAAAGGCTTGGCGAACAGGGGGGTCTAAGATGTTTATTGAAATCAATAAACGTATTTCGGTGAATGATTTAATCCATGGCATGATTATTCAATCAGGAAATGATGCTTGTGTCGCCTTGGCTGAACACATTGCAGGAAGCGAGGAGACCTTTGCGGATTTAATGAATCAACATGCTCGCAAAATTGGCATGAAAAACTCACACTTTATGAATGCAACTGGCTTACCAGCAGATAACCATAAAATAACAGCAATGGATGCAGCAAAATTAGCCAAAGCCATTATTGTTAATTTTCCAAAATATTATGAGATATTCTCCCAAAAAGAATTCACCTTTAACAAAATAACACAACATAATCGCAACACTTTATTATGGCGAGACCCATCGGTTGATGGTTTTAAAACGGGTCATACAGAGGCGGCAGGATACTGTTTGGTGTCATCGGCAAAGAGAAATGGCATGCGATTAATTGCCGTGGTGATGGGAACAAAATCCCAAAAAGCCCGTGCCGATGAATCGCAAAAGCTATTCAATTATGGTTACCGTTTTTTTGAAACTAACTTGCTTTATAAAGGCAATGAAAAAAGAGTCAATATCGAAGTTTGGAAAGGCAACTTAGAGAATTTAGACTTAGGTTTAGCCCAAGATTTATATATTACGATTCCACGAGGGCAATATAAAAAATTAAAAGCAAAAGTAGACATGCCCAATTATGTGGAAGCACCGATTCAAAAGGGACAAAAAATTGGTACGTTGAATATAATGCTGAACGATGAACTTGTTACTTCTCGTAATTTGGTGGCATTGAAAGACATTCCAGAAGGGGGTTGGTGGACACGCACCACCGATAGCATGGGACTCTGGTTTAAATCATTTGGAGAGGATGATGACTAAGAAAAATATACCTCACTTAGAAACCTTAATCGAACAACAAAAAGATAAGGCAGAAGGCTTAACTTTTCCTTGCAAATACCCCGTAAAAGCCATGGGTGAAAACTCTGAAAAGTTTTTACAAGAGATGTTGTTTATTGCGCAAAAACATTGCCCAAGTACGCAAGAATGCCATGTGCGCACTTCGGTGAGTAAAACAGGAAAATACCAGTCAGTGACCCTCACTGTTGAAGTGGATTCGCGCGAACATTTAGAAGGTTTGTATGGCGAAATAAAAGAGCATAAAGATGTCAAATGGACTCTGTAAAACCGCACCGATTAAATTAAAATATTTAGGGCTCAGTGCATACGAGCCAGTCTGGCGAGCCATGCAAGATTTCACCAATAACCGTGATAAACAAACTCCTGATGAATTGTGGATGGTCGAACACCCGCCTGTGTTTACACAAGGACAAGCTGGAAAACCCGAACATATTTTAAACCCTGGAGACATTCCGATTATTCAAGTTGATCGCGGGGGTCAAGTCACCTATCACGGTCCAGGGCAGATTGTTATTTATCCATTGATTGATTTAAAACGCCATAAGATTGGCATAAAAGCTTTAGTTAATGGAATTGAAGAAGCTTTAATTCAAACCATGAAAGAATATGGCGTCACGGCCAGACGTAAAGAAAAAGCGCCTGGCGTTTATGTTGATGAAAAAAAAATTGCCTCACTGGGACTCAGGGTGTGCAAAGGCTGTACATTTCATGGTTTAGCCTTTAATATTTGCATGGATTTAGAACCCTTTTCGCGCATCAACCCTTGTGGTTATGCGGGATTAGAAGTCATTCAACTCAGTGAACTTAATCAACTGGTTGACTTGAAAAAGGTTCAAGAATTATTAATAGAAAAACTGTGTAAGGTGCTTAATTTCACCGCACTAAAAAAGTAAAGAGAATAACATGACAGAATCCATACCTTTAATCATAGCAGGCAAAAAACAGCTCGGTGCCGATAAAACCAAGCGCAACAGAGCGGGATTTGACACCAGTGTACCCACCTTGCGCAAACCCGATTGGATACGTGTTCGTTTGCCTGTTGGTAATGCCGTGGCTAAATTAAAACAAAAAATCAGCAGCAATGCCTTGGTGACGGTTTGTGAAGAAGCTTCGTGTCCAAATATTCACGAGTGTTACACCAAAGGCACAGCAACATTTATGATTCTTGGTGAGGTCTGCACCCGCCGTTGTTCTTTTTGTGATGTGGCACATGGAAGACCCTTGGCAGTGGATACCAACGAACCTGCCAATCTCGCCAAAACCATTGCCGAAATGGGATTGCGTTATGTGGTTATTACCTCTGTTGACAGAGACGATTTAAAAGACGGTGGAGCACAACACTATGTCGATTGCATAAAAGCCGTTCGTGAAGCGTGCCCAACAATCAAAATAGAAATTTTGACACCTGATTATCGAGGCAAGGGACGCATGGATGTGGCATTGGATATCTTAGCACAAGAATTGCCAGATGTTTTTAACCACAACCTCGAAACTGTCCCTCACCTTTATAAAACCGTTCGACCAGGGGCTGATTACCAATGGTCGCTTACCTTGTTAAAACGTTTTAAGGAAAATCATCCTGAAATTTTAACAAAATCAGGCATAATGGTTGGTTTGGGTGAAACGTATCAACAAGTCCAAGAGACCTTACGAGATTTAGCCAACCATAACGTCGATATGATAACCATTGGACAATACCTGCAACCCACCAAACATCACCATCCCGTGATGTATTATTGGACGCCGCAAGAATTTAAAGACATTGAAGAATACGGTTATTCTTTGGGCTTTACTCATATTGCCAGCGGTCCACTGGTGCGTAGCAGTTATTTTGCTGACAAATCAGCCGAAGAAGCAGGAGTTGACTAAGTAAATTTGTTTCATAACAGAGTGTATAGTTGTATAATCTTGTGTCACCAGAACAAAACAAATGACACTCGCATGAATACATCCTATCGCACAAAATTAGCCAATTCTTCGCTCGATTATTTCGATGCAAAAGCCGCCGTTGAAGACATTCAAGCAGGGGCTTATGCTAAATTACCTTACACTTCTAAAGTTTTAGCCGAAAATTTGGTGCGTCGTTGTCCACCTACAGATTTAACAGCAGCGTTAACCCAAATTATTGAAAGAAAAAGTGAGTTGGATTTCCCTTGGTTTCCTGCTCGCGTTGTTTGCCATGACATATTGGGACAAACTGCTTTTGTTGATTTGGCAGGTTTGCGTGATGCGATTGCCGATAAAGGTGGTGACCCTGCGCAAATCAATCCCGTTGTGCCCACTCAATTAATCGTCGATCATTCACTCGCAGTAGAACACGCTGGCTTTGAAAAAGATGCTTTTGAGAAAAATCGCGCCATTGAAGATCGCCGCAATGAAGACAGATTTCATTTTATTAACTGGTGCAAAACTGCCTTCAAAAACGTCAATGTTGTGCCTCCTGGCAATGGCATCATGCACCAAATCAATTTGGAACGCATGTCGCC
>JALSLV010000050.1 GCA_026988115.1 Lysobacterales bacterium
TCTAATAGTTTGGTAATATGGTTCATGACCTGTCCTCTAAATTATGGTATGCAAAGACAATATATTATACTGCCTTTCATAATCCACGTAGATTAGGATGGACAGGTCAAAACATCATATCTAATAAGATTGATACAATGGGCAGTCTTTTACGGTTTGGCATATCATCACGTCCTTAAGGGTTTGTTTATCAATTAAATCTTTTACCTTTTTTTCGTGTCTGGGTTTTAAAATAAGTGCAATTTTGATTTTGTTGTCCTTTATTTTTGTGATTATTTCTTGTAACGTAAAAACTGCAGTGACATCCATAAAAGGAACATTTAAACAATTGATTACCAGACAATCCACATCCAGCACTTTGCTGACTCTTTGTTCAAAAATAGCAGAAGAACCGAAGAAAAAAGCGCCATTGATATTTATTGTTCTGATTTTATCATTATTAATAATGACATCTTTTTTATGGTGTTCTTGAATATCAATATTGGATTCTCTGGTGACACGGTACACCGTTAGAATGGCGGCTAATACAATACCCACACCCACTGCTATTATAAGATTAACCAATACGGTTAAGGCAAAAACCACGAGCATGATAAGCATATCTATTTTGGGCGATTTTCTTATCACTTTCAAAAATCGGTAATCAATAATATCAATGCCGACCTTTACTAAGATTCCGGCTAATACTGATAAGGGAATTTGGGCAGCAATAGGGGCAAAAAATAAAATAATCAACAATAAAGTCACTGCATGTATCATGCCTGACAAACGCGTTGTTCCTCCACTTTTGATATTAATCACTGTACGCATGGTCGCACCTGCTCCTGCCACGCCACCCACTAATGCGACAAGTGAGTTACCAATGCCTTGTCCAATGAGTTCTTTATTTGGTTTGTGCTTGGTTTTTGTTATTGAATCCGCGACCAACGATGTTAATAAGGTATCAATCACACCCAACAGTGCTAAAGTAAAAGCGAGCGAGAAGATGTGTTCTAATTTATGTAAATCATGCCAGTTGATGGATGGTATCTTAAAATCAGGTAATTGTAAGGGAATTTCTCCAACGGTTTTTACTTCTAATTGCAGCACTACGCTAATTGTGGTGGCAACCACCAATGCCAATAAAGGTGGAGGAATAAGGCGCGCAATTTTTTTAGGAGTAAAAAACATAATCGCCAACGCAACAGATGCTAAACTCAAAGCAGCAAAATTAATTTGGGTCAGTGTTTCAGGCAAGTGGTATAAGGTTTTCAACACGGATCCAATACCATCCGTGCCAACAAATGGATTAATCTCAAGCAGAATAATAATGACGCCAATACCCGACATAAATCCTGAAATAACAGGATAAGGTATAAATCTCACAAATTGCCCCAATTTTATTATCCCAAAAACAATTTGAAAAATTCCAGCCAACAAAATGACCATCATTACGGCATCAATATCTCCTGCAAAATAAGTCACAGCACTGGCAGTGACTACGGTCATCGGCCCTGTTGGACCTGAAATTTGGGTATTTGTTCCACCAAAAAGGGAGGCAAAAAAACCAAGAATTACGGCACCATACAACCCAGCAACAGCACCAGCACCCGATGCCACACCAAAGGCTAAAGCCAGTGGCAAGGCGATGACAGCAGCGGTTATGCCACCGTATATATCTCCTTTAATAGGATTTATTTGCACTGTAATATAATTTTAAATTTTAAAAAAGCCATTATAGTTGATTTAATGTTTCAAGCATGGCATTCACCTATTATTTACATTAAATAATTTGACTTTATTGACAATGAAGCGGATTAAACTTATAAGAGTGTTAAGCATTAATTTTTATAATTACTTTTACTATTATCACTATGGATTCGTCAGCTAAACTGCACAAAAACAAACAAATTAGCTCTAAGTTTAGCCGCACCGTTTTACGCATCATGGGATTGTTGCTCATCATTTCAAGCCTTATTATGTTGCCACCTATTTTCATTGGTTTTCTTTATAAGGATGGTGATATAAAGCCTTTTGTGAAAGGTTTTTCCGCTTTGTTTTTGCTGGGAAGCACACTGCTTTTTATTTATCGCAGTGCTAAGTCTGATTTAAATATTCGCAGTGGTTTTATTGTCGTTGGGATGTCTTGGCTCATTATTGGTGGCAGTTGTGCTATTCCTTTGTACTTTTCTGAATCGTTAAACTTATCATTAACAGATGCCGTATTAGAATCTGTTTCAGCTCTTACAACAACAGGAGCCACCATAATTAATCACCTGGATGATTTGCCTCATTCCATACTTTTTTATCGGCAACTGCTGCAATGGCTAGGTGGCATGGGAATTATCGTTTTGGCTATTGCCATTTTGCCCATGTTACGAATCGGCGGTATGCAGATGTTTAAAGCCGAAACACCAGGTCCCATGAAAGACAACAAACTGACTCCCCGCATTACCGAAACAGCAAAAACTTTGTGGTACCTCTATTTGGGAATAACCTTACTTTGTGCTTTAGCGTATTATATGGCAGGAATGAATGGATTTGATGCCATTGGGCATGCTTTTTCTACTCTCTCAACTGGCGGCATGTCGACTCATGACGACTCCATGGCTTACTTTGATAACTCATTGATTGAATTTATTGCCATGGTTTTTATGTTTGTAGCTGGCATTAATTTTAGCTCTCATTTTGTAGCCTGGCGAGCAGCCTCCTTGCAACCTTACCTCAATGACACTGAAATTCGTGCTTACGTGAGTGTTGTTTTTGCTGCCATTGTTATTATCGTCATTTTATTGATAAGCAATGATTCCTATCCCAGTTTATTTGAATCAATTAGGCATGCATCCTTTCAAGTCATTTCCATGATAACCACCACTGGATTTACCACTAATGATGTCAGTCAGATGCCAAATCTAGTGCCTTTTTTGCTTATTTTACTGGGTACAATGGGTGCGTGTGCAGGGTCAACCTCTGGTGGGATAAAAATGATTAGAGTTGTTCTACTGAATAAACTCAGCATGCGAGAGCTGTACCGTTTGATTCATCCTCATGGACAATTTATTATAAAATTAGATGGTAAAACAGTAAATTACCGTGTGTTAGATTCCGTTTCTGCCTTTATGTTACAATTTATTTTTATTTTGGCAATCTTTACACTTATCTTACTTTTTTTTGGTGAAGACTTAACCACTGCTGGAACCTCTGTTTTATCCTCCGTTGCCAATATTGGTCCTGCACTTGGCACAACGCACATCAACTACTCAGGCTTAGCCGATGGCAGTAAATGGACATTATCCTTGGCTATGATTTTTGGAAGACTTGAAATATTTACTTTGTTTGTGTTGTTGATTCCAACCTATTGGGAAAGTTAACAAGTCTTTATGCTTGATAAAAAAAACCATGAGTTTAACTCATGGTTTTTTACTTTCATCTACTTAATTTTGTTCTTTATTTCTTTGTTACTTTTTTTGCCACTTTCTTTGTTGTGGTCGTTGCTTTCTTTGTTACTTTTTTTGCTGTTTTTTTAGCCACTTTTTTAACAGTTGGTGTTTTCTTAGTAACTTTTTTTGCCACTTTTTTCACTGCTGTTTTCGCCTTAGTTGCCGGAGCTTTTTTAGCTACTTTTTTTGCTACCGTTTTCACATCGGCTACGTAGTCTCCTGTTAATTTTGAAACTTCTGTTGCTAATGTTTCTATTTTATCAAGTAATGCCGAAATTTCATCTGACGATGGAATGTCTAACTTTTCTAAGACTTTTTCAACGCGGGATTCAAAAATATTTTCAAGTTTATCCCAACTTTTTGATGCTTTATTGGTCACTTTTTCAACATTTTCTTTAACTTCTTTAGTCGCACTTTGGGTCGTTTTCTTAATGATTTTTTCTACCCCTTTGCCTTCATCAACTAATTTGTTGAAAATTTTCACTCCTTCTTGTTGTGCTTTTGCAAAAGCACCTAAACCCGCTAACCAAATTTCATTAGCAGAACCCATAATGTTCTCTGCTACATTGGCTTTGTGAGCTGAAGTTTTAGAAGCAGTCTTTTTTACCGTTGCTTTCTTTTTTAATGTTTTTTTAATTGCCATGATTTTTTCCTCGTTATTTATTTATGGTGCCTATTTAAAATGATTTGTCTAGAGCAAACACACTAATTGGAACCTTTTTACCAAATTAATCCAATAACCAACCAATTATATCCGTTAACACATCCCCTTTTGAAGTGATGTCGTAACGGGTATTATGGCTGTAATTTCTATCAATTATTGGTTTATTTTTCTTTCGCTTTAAATCTCGTTTGGCGATACGTGCGGCTTTTTCTTGATGTTTTAATAATAAACCTGAGCGAACAAAGGCTAAAATTTCATCCAATTCGTGGATATCAAACCACATGCCATGTTTATGGCAAACATCCACAACTATTCCGCTAGAGCCTGCATAATTTTTTCTTTGCATGACCACTGTACATTGCGGGCATTTTTTATAAAACTTTATTGGGTTAATCACTTCCCGTCGACTAAAAGAATTGGCTTCTACTTTTTTTGCATGAATTAATGTGCCTGATGCTGCTTCTTTCTGCGCTTGTTGTTCTAAATGACTAAAAACGTCCACAGATATCCATATACCAGCACAACTGTCGCATTCTTTTAAACTAAATACCTGCCCGGGCATCTGACGTGAATGCAAGTCTTGGGATTCACAGTTTGGACAAGGTAAGGATGTTTTTGTATAGTCCAAATCATCGGAAACTATCGGTGTCGCACACGAATGACAGAATTTTGCTTTTGAACTAATTCGTGTCATGCAGTGCGGGCAGATGGTATTAAGGTCTTGCTCATGCAGGGTAAAACTTGATCCACAGTATCGGCAAAATGGTTCGCCTTCTTCTCCCCGAGCACCTCCACAAGAAGAGCACCTAACCACTGCAGCTTCGTGTATTTTTACCGAAGGAACCTCTAATAGATTTCCACAAAAACAAGCAAATTTTTCACCCACGCGCTTATCATGAACTTTGTATTGGTGTTGGCACTTTTTGCATTGAACAATAATTTCAGTCTTCATAAGGGTTTGGTATATCTAATCTTTTTAATAATTTTATCTCAAGTTGTTCCATTTCTTCTGCCTTTTCTTCTTCAATATGGTCATAACCCAATAAATGCAAGACCCCATGAATAGTCAAATGAGCCCAATGATGTAAAATTGGCTTGCCTTGTGATTGTGCCTCTGCCTCCACAAGAGGGGCACAGATTGCTAAATCTCCAATTAAATCTTCTTCAACTCCCTCAGGCAAATCCAAAGAGAAAGACAACACATTGGTCGGTTTGTTCTGATTGCGGTAGGTTTTATTTAACTCTTGTGATAATTGTTCATCAACAATTTCAATGCTGACTTGAAAAAACTCGCCATGCATTTCAATCACTGTTTCGACCCACAAATCAAACTGTTCTAGGCTTGGTGATTCATACACCGTTTCATTATTTAGCAATACAGGGATAAGTTTCATGCTTTTATTGTAGCATTTTTTTAACAAATGTTTACTAAATAAGTTTCTTTGTATGTCAAGAATACCTTTATATTGGTGCTATAATTAATTTTTTATTTTTATCATACATGCCTTCACAATACAAAAAAAATACTTCTGTTAGAGTCCATAGACTAAACTTGGCTTACAACACCTTAAGCTTTGCTAATATTGGTGAATTGCTCTCTGGTCTGGTATTAATTTATATTCTAAAAGATGTCATTGACAAGAGGGTACTTTTGTATTGGTTCTGTGCTTTATTAGTCGCCGTTAGTTTTGGTATTGGTTTGCATGCTTATTTCAAGCGTTCTTTTAAACAAAACCTTAAGTCCATAAAACAATGGGAAAACTATTTTCTCCTAAGTGTTTTTATAGCGGGCATCACTTGGGGATCTGCGGGTGTATTTTTATTTGTCGATAACTCCATAACCCATCAGTTTTATCTTGAATTAATTTTACTTGCCGTTGTTTCGGCGTCTATCACATACTTAACCTGTTATCTACGCGCCATTTATCTTTTTATAATCACTGCCTTGTTGCCCATTGGCTTGCGTGTTTTAACGCTAGACTTTGAACATTCAACACTGTTAGCAGCCATGATTTTCACTTACCTAATTAGTGCCATTATTGGTGCCTACAAGTTTAACCGTTTTATTGATGAAAACCTTAGACTCAGTTTTGTCACCAGTAAACAAAGCAAAAAGATTAATGAAAGTGAAGAGAAATTTAAAGAACTCTACCAACAAGCCGAACAAGCTAATCAAGCCAAATCTGAATTTCTTGCCAATATGAGCCATGAAATTCGAACGCCAATGAATGGTGTTATTGGCAATACCAGTATGTTATTGCTCAACCCATTATCACCCGAACAAAAACAACGGGCAAAAGCCATCAAAAGCAGTGCAAATGCAATGCTTTCATTAATCAATGATATATTGGACTTTTCCAAAATCGAAGCAGGGATGTTACACGTTGAACACCACGAATTTGATTTCAGCCATTTTATTGATGATTTCTCATCCTCTATTATTAACAGTATTCACGATAAAGGATTAAGTTTTTCCTGTAAAGTTTCTCCCGAATTGAAACGTTGGTTTAAAGGCGATTCAAATAGGATTAGGCAGATTTTGTATAATTTAGTCAATAATTCGATTAAATTTACCGAAAAAGGAGGCATTACCGTAGAGTGTTTTCCAATTTACAGCAATTCCATATTTACCCTCGTGAAATTTCAAATTACCGATACAGGAGTTGGTGTCAATACCCATTTGCAAAAAGAATTATTTAATCGCTTTAGCCAAGCCGATGGCTCGACAACAAGAAAATTTGGAGGAACGGGATTAGGATTAAGCATATGTAAACAATTAACCGAGATTATGGGTGGTGAAATTAATTTCATCCCTCTTGAAGAAAAAGGCACTCGAATTGCATTCACCATTCGGTTAATTCAGTTTGATAAACCTCAAAACTCCAGCGCGATTGAACCCACTGAACTGCCTTCTTTTAATGCAAATATTTTAATTGTTGAAGACAATATAACCAATCAAATTGTTATTAAAGACATGTTAGAAACGCTTAACAATAAAGTTGATATTGCCACTAATGGCAAAGAAGCGATTAGCGCTCTTAAAAGAAACAAATACGACTTGGTCTTTATGGATTGCCATATGCCAATACTCGATGGCTATAAAGCAAGTGCGCAAATACGCGAATTTACCACATCCGATCGCAACCATAAGATTCCTATTATCGCTATGACGGCTAGTGCCATGAGTGGTGATAAGGAAAGATGCTTAAGTTCTGGAATGAATGATTACATGACTAAACCTGTTGAGTTAGCAATTGTTCAACAAAAACTACAACAATGGCTACCCAAGAAATACAAAACCTTAGAATCAAAAAAACAACAACCCAAGAAGAGTGATAATGCGACACTTTTTGATTTTAATGCACTTAATTCTCGCTTATCGGGAAACCATAAGCTTGTTGTCAAAGTCTGTAAAAAATTCATCAACTCTTCGAACAAAAATCTACAAAACTTGAGCCATTGCTTAGAAAATAAAGACTTAGAAACTTTACAGGAACTCACCCATCAAATCAAAGGCGCATCTGCTACGGCTGGTTGTACCTTGTTATTTCATCACTCAGAAAAGTTAGAGAACAGCATTAAGAATAATGATTTTTCAGAAATATCCCTAAATTTAAACAAGCTCAATAAATGTTATCAGGAGTCAATTCAAGCCATTAAAGTGACATTAGAAACCATTGTTAATAAAAATTAGTTACTAATCGCAATAAATCTCGCTTGCGTTAATTATCAACCCTGCTAGATAATATCATTTTATCGAGTCATTGATGTAAAGAACTCTTCATTTGTTTTGGTGTCCTTGAGTTTTTCTAATAAAAATTCTATCGCTTGAATATCGTCCATTGGGTGTAAAATTTTACGCAAAATCCATGCCTTAGTTAGAAATTCTTTTGGTACCATAAGCTCTTCTCTTCGTGTACCCGAACGGTTAATGTTAATGGCCGGCCACACGCGTTTTTCTGCAATTCTTCTGTCCAAATGCACTTCCATATTACCTGTGCCTTTAAACTCTTCAAAAATCACTTCATCCATTTTTGAGCCCGTTTCTACTAGTGCGGTTGCAAGAATAGTCAAACTACCACCTTCTTCAATATTTCGAGCTGCACCAAAAAAACGTTTAGGTCTTTGTAAAGCATTAGCATCAACACCTCCGGTTAGAACTTTGCCTGAGGATGGAGCAACAGTATTGTAGGCACGGGCAAGACGGGTGATGGAATCTAATAAAATAATGACATCTTGTTTGTGCTCAACCAAACGTTTGGCACGTTCGATGACCATCTCAGCCACTTGTACATGGCGTGAAGCCGGCTCATCAAAGGTAGAGGCGATTACTTCGCCACGCACCATGCGTTGCATCTCGGTGACTTCTTCTGGACGTTCATCAATCAGCAATACAAATAATTTTGCATCGGGATTGTTGATAGCAATATTGGTTGCTATGTTTTGCATCATTAAGGTTTTACCTGCCTTTGGAGGTGAAACGATTAATCCACGTTGACCTTTACCGATAGGCGAAATCAAATCAATAATTCGAGCCGTTAAATCTTCTTTGGTACCTGTACCACGTTCCATAATCAGTTGATCTTGTGCAAACAATGGTGTTAAGTTTTCAAACAGAATTTTTCCACGGGTATTTTCTGGTGGCTCGTAGTTAATTGTTTTTATCTTGAGCATGGCAAAATAACGCTCAGAATCTTTAGGTGGTCTAATTTTTCCTTCTATGGTATCGCCTGTTCTTAAACCAAAACGCCTAATTTGGCTTGGTGAAACATAAATATCATCTGGACCTGCCAAATAACTGCCTTCTGGGGAACGCAAAAATCCAAAACCATCGGGTAAAACCTCTAATACTCCACCACCATAAATGTCTTCACCTTTTTTGGCGTGTTTCTTTAATATGTGAAAAATAAGATCCTGTTTGCGGATTCTTGCTCGAAGTTCGATACCTGCCTCCACTGCAATTTCTGTTAATTTTTGCGTAGAGTATTGCTTAAGTTCTGTTAGATTCATAGATTTTGATTGATTTTTTGATAATAGGAATTGAAATTAAAGTAATTTTAATAGTTTGATTTTGTTCAGTTTTTATTTTAAAACGAGGAATTAGAAACTCGCACTAAGCCAGCTCTTATTTGATGACTGCTAAGTTATCACGATAAATGCAGGTGAGCAACTCTTTTTTGAAGAAGGGGCAAAAAACTAGAGGTTTTATTCAATATTGAGAAAATAATTGGCATTCATTGCGATGAATGCCAATTATTTTTAACCATCAATTAAACCTGTTAGGCGGTATGTTTATTTAACATCTCGACCAGTTGTCCTTTTGATAATGCGCCAACATGCTGATCAACCACTTCGCCACCTTTGAATACCATCAAAGTAGGAATCCCACGGATACCCATCTTGATTGCTGTATTTCTGCATGCTTCTGTATCGACTTTAACAACCTTAACTTGGTCTTTCATTTCTTCGGCAACTTCATCAATAATCGGTGCAATCATGCGGCAAGGTCCACACCATTCTGCCCAATAATCCACCAATACAGGCACTTCTGAATTAATATCGGTTTCAAAACTGTCGTCTGTTGCGTAAGTAATATTTTCGCTCATTATATGTTCTCCATAATGTATTTAAATTTATTGAGGTGTAAGTATGGTCTATTAGACCAAATTACAACTCTAATCTTTCATTATATTAGATTTCTCTAATATTTTCACTTTATTCCAATATTTATCTAAATTTTTCAAACTGTATTGTTTTTTGTTTGGCTCTTCTTGTTTGGCAATTTTTTCAACCGCTCGAAAACGAGATTCAAATTTTTTGTTGGCGTGACGCAGAGCCAATTGCGGGTCTTGTTTTAAATGCCGTGCTAGATTTGTGCAAACAAATAACACATCGCCAAGTTCATCCTTTATTAATTTAGCATCTTGGGTTTCAATGGCTTCTTTAAGTTCTGACAACTCTTCTTCCATTTTCTCAAAGACTGGATCAATTTGTTTCCAGTCAAATCCTATGACCGCCGCTCTTTTGGTTAGTTTCACCGACTTCAAAAGTTCTGGCATGTTTTTAGGAATGTCATCCAACACACTGTGACGGGATTTTTCTAAGCGTTTATTTTGTTCCCACCTTTGACTTTGTTCCTGTGCATTTAGCGTATTATCTTGCTTAGCAAAAACATGAGGGTGTCGATTAATCATTTTTTCATTTAAGGTTTGTACAATTTCATTGAAATCAAACAGCCCTTTTTCTTTTGCCAATTGCGCATAAAACACCACTTGAAAAAGCAAATCGCCTAATTCTTCTTTTAAATGCGGGTAATCTCCTTGATCAATAGCATCAGCCACTTCATAGGCTTCTTCAATAGTGTAAGTGCTTAGCGACTCGAAACTTTGCTCAATATCCCATGGGCAACCTTTATCTGGATGACGTAATTCCGCCATAATATCCAATAATTCAGTGATTTCTTTACTCATGGTGGTAGTGTAATAATAAAATGAGCACCTTTTAACAACTCGTGGTATTTAATTTCTATCTTGCCTTGATAAGATTCAACAATATCACTGACAATTGACAGCCCAATTCCATGTCCTTTGACTTTTTCATCGCCGCGAACACCGCGAGCTAATAATTTTTTTCTTTGCGCTTGACTAATGCCTGGTCCATCATCGGCAATTTCAATAATTAAACCCGTTCGCTTTCTATTCAATAAGGTTAAGGTTTTAATCGTGACCGATACATTTTGATCGCACCATTTGTAGGCATTTTCAATCAGATTTCCGAGCAACTCCATCAAGTCGCCATGTTCTCCATAAAATTCAGCACCCGGAGCGGCTTGAATATGTGTTCTGACTTTTTTGGTGCGGTAAACTTTATCTAAGGTGCGAATGATTTGTTCGAGTTTATCAATAACAGGAATGCCGACAGTAAAGGTTCGGTGTCCTGCAACTGCAGCGCGTTTAAGTTGGTATTCGACAATCTCATTCATGCTGGTGATTTGTTCACTAATTAATGCCCTATTGGTTTTGTCTTTGTTTTCAAGCTCTGAATGAATAATGGCAAGCGGTGTTTTTAGTGAATGCGCTAAATCCCCTAAAGTTTTGCGTTGCCTATCAAGGTTTTCCCGTTCATTTTCTAACAGTTTGTTCAAGTTCGTTGTTAATCCCGCCAACTCAGGTGGGTAATCATCACTGACTTTCGCAATTTTACCTTTCTCTAAGTCCGACAAGTTTTCAGTTAATCGCTTCAACGGACGCAAAGACCAATTCATAATTAAATATTGAATGCCTAATAAAATAACACTGGTCAGAATTAACCAAGTCCACAACGTTTCTTCAAACTCAGCAAGTTCTCTAAAATAATTTTGCGCATCTTCTGTGACGCTCAAAACATAAGGCACTTCAGTTTGTTCATTAGCTATCGCAATTCCTGATGTCATGCGAAAAAAGTCTTTGCCATTGAAGCTTAGCGGAGCATCAAAGTGTGTTTCTCCAATTTTCAATAATGGCACTTCAGGCAACTTTATCCCAAGCATGGATTCGGATTGCCAATTAAACCCTTTAGCCCTTATTTGCGCGTAAATACCAGATTGGGGTTGCACCAATTTGGGTATAGGTAAATTTTCGTGAATAAAGAGTTTGTTTTCAGGAGTTGTTTCAATAACTGAAATCAAAGCAAAGACATAACCTTCCAGGCGCTCCTTAACCAAATCCAAAGTCTTTTCTTTAAAAGCTTGATTCATCACCATTCCAATCATGCCCAAAGCAATAATCAACGCTAAAGTGGCGGTTGTGATTAATCTATTCGTTAAGGAGAATTTCCTTAAGAACATTATTCTTCAGGTTCTCGCATGCGATAACCACGCCCTCGAAGGGTTTCAATGACTTTATGTTTGTGTTTATCGGATTGAATTTTTCGGCGTAATCGACCGACAAAGACTTCGATAACATTGCTATCACGGTCATAATCTTGGTGGTAAATGTGTTCGGTCAATGTGCTTTTAGAAACCACCTCTCCTTGATGCAACATAAGGTACTCAAGCACTTTGTATTCGTACGAAGTTAAATCAACCAACTTCTCATCCACTTTAACCTCACCTGTGGAAGTATTTAAGGACACATAACCACAGACAAGTTCGGGGGATGAAAATCCAGCTGAGCGACGCACCAAAGCATTAACACGCGCAAGCAGTTCAGGAAAGTGAAAGGGTTTAACCAAATAATCATCCGCACCCGCATCTAACCCCATAACCTTATCTTGCCAAGAACCCCTAGCCGTTAAAACCAAAATAGGAAAAGAACGCTCTTCGGCTCTTAAGGTCTGAATAACTTCCATGCCCGAAACACGTGGCAAGCCCAAGTCAATAATGGCTAAATCAAATTCGAACTCTCGACCAAGATACAAACCATCCTCTCCATTGTCAGCGCTTTCTACTACAAAGCCTTCTTCTTTGAGTCTTTTCTCTAAAACATCTCTTAAGTTCTCATCGTCTTCAATCAGTAAAATTTTCATTATATTGTATGCTATTTATTATCAGTTCTTTCTCGAGTTGCCGTTGCACTATTCACCTGCGTCCTGCTTCTCGGGTTGTCGTTTTGGCGTTGGGTGTTTAGTCGGGAGTTGTGCATGGGTCGATCGCGAAGCTTGCTGCGATTGACATCCTGCGGATTGTATTGGTAATTTCGATTAGAGGGCTGTTGCCTTTGTGGTAAAGCGTTATTTCTTGTCGAATAATTGCTTTGATTGACGGGTACTTTAATAGTCTTAACACGTCCTGAAGGAGTAAGTACCTGAATTTTATGCGTTGCATGACCATCTGAATGAATCGTTCGTGCAGAAAGAATCTTGCCTTTTGTTTTAAGACGAACGGCTTGAGAGGCTTCTGCTAGTGAAACCGTTTTTTTGTTTTTTGCCATACTGATGGGTACTATCGCTAACAAACCAATCAACACAGCACAACATAATTTAATCGTCATTTTTTTCATGGTGTTGAGATTTTAACACAATAGCATGAATTGAACATGAATTTATTAACCCAAAGCCAACTGTTCTCGCATCGCATCAATTGTGGCTTTATAGTCTTGGGTATTGAAAATGGCAGAACCAGCAACAAAGGTATCTGCACCGGCTTGCATAATCTCACGAATATTATTAATTTTGACACCGCCATCAATTTCTAAGCGAATATCTCGACCACTTTTTTCAATCAACTGACGTACAAGGCGTGTTTTATTAAGTGTTTCTGGAATAAAGCTTTGCCCACCAAAACCAGGATTAACAGACATCAATAATATCATATCCAGTTTATCCATAACGTGTTCTAAAACAGACAAAGGCGTTGCAGGATTTAACACTAAACCAGCCTGACAACCCGACTCTTTAATCAAACCCAAACTTCTATCAATATGCTCAGAGGCCTCAGGGTGAAAAGTTATCATGCTCGCACCCGCTTTTGCAAAATCTGGAATAATTCTATCCACAGGCTTCACCATCAAATGCACATCAATGGGAGCCGTAATCCCATAATCACGCAAGGCTTGGCAAACCATGGGCCCAATTGTCAAGTTTGGCACATAATGATTATCCATCACATCAAAGTGAACCCAGTCAGCGCCAGCATCTAAAACGGCCTGAGTATCTTCACCAAGACGAGCAAAATCAGCCGATAAAATTGAAGGAGAAATTATAAATTTTGACATGTTAAGCACTCGATTTAATTGAATGTGTATTAGTATTTACTAATATAAAAACATTGTCAAGGCGCAAGGAGTGTTAATTAAATATTTTTAATTTTTGTTCATTTAGAGACCTTTGCATAACTATATGGCGAACGAAAAAATAGAGAAAATTTGCCAGATTGAGTTAAAAATTGAAGGTAATAACCAGTTATTGGCGAGATTTTTAGCGAAAAGCTGGTGAATTTAATCATTTTTTACTCGTCACTATAGTTATGCAAAGGTCTCATTTATTAATCGGTGGCACGCAGACCTTGCCTTCCATCAATACCCGAGCACTGCGGCTCATGATTACTTTTTTAGCTTGCCACTGGCCATTTTCTATTGCCACTTCTGCACCAACTTTCAAAACTCCAGATGGATGCCCAAAGGTAACGAAGTTGCGCTCTTTTGCGCTTGCTGCTAAATTCACCAGCGTCCCAGGAATAGCTGAGGCAGTCGCTATTGCCACAGCGGCGGTTCCCATCATGGCATGGTGTAACAAGCCCATTGATAAAGCACGAACATTGAGGTCGATGTCTGACTCTTTTATTGCTTTACCACTAGATGAAATATAAGCCTCTGGTGGCGCAACAAAAGTGACTTTAGGTGTGTGTTGTCGAGTTTTGGCTTGTTCAATGTTATCAATCAAACCCATCTTAATCGCGCCATAAGCACGTATAGTTTCAAACATTGCTAAGGCTTTATCATCGCTGTTGATATCGCCTTGCAGCTCTGTGCCTGTATAATTAATATCTTCGGCGTTTAAAAAAATGGTTGGAATTCCCGCATTAATTAAAGTGGCTTTGAATGTGCCAACACCAGGGACTTCTAGGTCATCGACAATATTACCAGTAGGAAAGAGCTTATCAGCGGTGGGCTCTACAAATTCAATTTTTACCTCTGCTGCTGGAAATGTAACACCATCGAGTTCAAAATCACCCGTTTCTTGCACTTGATCATCAGTGATTGGTACATGGGCAATAATGGTTTTTTTGATATTAGCTTGCCAAATTTTTACCACACAAATCCCATTATCAGGTATTTTATTGGCATCAACAAGACCCGAAGTAATGGCAAATGAACCCACAGCAGCGGTTAAATTACCACAATTTCCACTCCAATCCACAAAAGGTCGATCAATGGCAACTTGCCCAAATAGATAATCCACATCATGCCCAACTTGGGAACTTTTCGATAAAATCACCGTTTTTGAAGTACTGGAAGTAGCACCACCCATTCCGTCAGTTTGTTTACCATAAGGGTCTGGTGATCCAATTATTCGCAACAACAAGTTATCTCGATACTCACCTGCGATTTGTGCTTGTTTTGGCAAATCCTCCAACCTGAAAAAGACACCTTTGGATGTTCCACCACGCATATTGGTGGCAGGAATTTTTATTTGTGGTTTGAATTTCATAAATTACGACAGTAATGACTAATTTTTTTATTTTATGTTAAAAGCAGGTAATTAACAATATATTTTAATCGCATTTCTTCCTGCTTTTTTAGCCTGCAATTCGCAATTGGAATCAAACCATGAATAGATTTGTGATAGAATTTGAAATTCCTAAAATAATGTTACACATTTTGCTTATATCCTCAATTTTTTAAATGATTTTATGAAAAGAATAATTGATAAAATAGAGAAGAGAATTGATTCTATTACAGTTGATGAGTTCCTCAACTATCCTCCCGATAACAAAGAGAAGTATAACTTTAATAAAGAAATATTTATTAAAGAAATATCATCATTTAAGTGGGGTGTATTCTTTATTTTCTCAATGTTATTGTCAATATTCATTAGCTTAATTGACCCAATAACAAATTACTCTTCTTTCAATGAAGAACTCTTCCAATTCCGCAATATTACATCCCAGTCTATATATAATAAAATATGTGAATTTCCCGAACACCCCAATGAACTTGATAATGATTTTGGCTTTTCACAGTTTTTTAATCCTTTTAAAGAGGCGATTGATGATTATAAATTCCCAACATCAAAATATACCATATATACAAAAAATGAACAAATTAGTAACTTTTTATTTACCAATTATCCAAACAAACATTGTAAAAAAACTGGAAACTGGCTCTTCACCGCTTATGTGAGTAAAAAAGGATACGAATCATAGAACATTGATGAGGTGTCATTTAATGATGATTGCCTAATTTTAAGTTTGAAATATTCAGTATCTCTAATACCTCTGGCTCTTTTTCTTATCATACCAATGGCGATGTTTCCAGCTTCAATAATTGCGCTAGTAAGTTTGTGTTTTGCATAGCTTGCAATACCAACACTGTGTTTTTTTAATGAGTCAGCAAACTTTT
>JALSLV010000051.1 GCA_026988115.1 Lysobacterales bacterium
ATTAAGATGCAAAAACACATGACGGATATACAAAATCAACCGCAAAGAGTGATATCTTATTTTAAGCATCCTAAAATTTCTTATGCTGCATAAATTGAGCGGTAATATCTAGCAGGGTTAATAATAAAGAGATAGATGAAAATGGAGATGGTCCAAAAGATTATATTGAGTTAAAAGAAAATTATAGAAATTCACATCCAATAGCATTATTCTCACAATTTTTTTATACGGATCCATCAAGTCCAAAACCCAATTTACCCTCAAAAAAGTCATTGGATACACCAATATTATATGAATATACGAATTATAGTGACTGTGCAAAATTAATATTACGAGAAGCAGATAGAGATAATAGAAACTTAATAGGTGTAGTTGTAAAAAGTAATGATCTAAGGTCTAAATATGTAGATGCGTTACATATTGTTGATGTTGACCTTGATAATCCAAAGCCTTTGATTTCTACATATTCTTCAAATGATGGTAAAGTTCCAAATATTAATTTTGGCTTTGGCGGTATTGTTGTACTTTGTGATAAATCAATAAAAGGATTAGAGTTTGATATAGTATTTATCATTATAGATGGATTTAAAATCTACAATAATGATATTGACAGTATGAAAAAGAGATTTTATGTGATGAGTTCAAGAGCCATTAAAAAATTGATTTTATTTAAAAGTAAAAATTACAATGGCGGAGTAGAACAGATACTTCCTGATGATGAAGCTATTTTAAAAAGAGAGGTATTAACAAATGGCTAAGAAAAAAATTCTATGGCTACTGCCGACTAATACAGAAAATTTAAAGATGATAATTGCGCAAGGATTGATTTCATCCCCAGATGGGTTTATTAATAACCATGGAGATACAAAATATTATAGCGATATAATGGAGCTCGTTCCAAATTATATACCTCTGTTTAAAAATGAAATACCAGCCAAGGCATTAGACTATGTAAGTAAGGAAGAAAAAAGTTTAACACCTGTAATTTTAGATATTGATTTAAAAAAACTATCAAATGGTATAAAGGTATTTCAAGATAATAAATTGGTTGATCTAATGGGAAATGAAGATAGTGCAGATGTTCTGTTCATTTTAGCTCCATTGCCATTGTCTGTTATTTCCACTCTAATATTTCCCTCAAAGCCTGCAGAAAAGGAGTTTAAAGAGAGTTTAAAACTTTACAGTAATGTTATTTTAAATGATTTAAAACTTTCATCGACGACTGTGGCAGTACAGAAGCTTTTTAAATCAGATGATTCTTCAGCAGAACAGAGTCTTTTTAAATCAGATGATTCATCAGTTGATTGGATTAATGATTCAACAATAATTGATACAATGGATGTTGGCAAAATAGATTATAAAAAAGTGTATGCTTATGGGGGCTTGCTTTTAAATCTATTTTATTATGCTAAAAATGGAAATTTAAGTAACGATAACTATAAACTCTTTAGTGGTTTTATAGAAGAGAAAAAGAGACAGGATATCGATATATATGATTACTTTAAAGGTTTTGATATAAATGAAACTGATATTAAGAAAAAAATGGATCATGGCTTAATTGATATTGCTATAAACTCAAAAGATTTTAAAGAAGATGTAATAAAATTTTTAGAACAAGAAAATTGGGAAGGACAAGCTCAAAAAAGGACACAAGAACTTGCGGATAAATTAAAAGATTTTGAATTAAATATCAACAAAACTGTATCTGAACATTTTAAAGAGGCTAAAAAACCTATAGAAAAAATACTTATGATGCTGTTTTTGCGAGAAGATTCAGAAGCTTTAATGGAATATACACTCGAACTTTTTTCTGAAGAAGATTATCTTAATTTTGCCATGATGTTTGGAATTCGTGATAAATTTATTAAGGCACCTAAAGAATTGAAAGAGTGTACAGGTTTACAATGCTATGTCTCTCTTAAAATGGCTGAATATGCTCATTTTACTATCAAAAGCAATATGAAATTTACATCTACACTCAAACCATTAACTGTTGTGGAGCTATTTAATAAAAATAATTTGAAAAAGAGACTCATCAAGGAGTTAAAGGTTGAGTCTTGTATACAAACCATAATGCCAAACAAAGAATTTTATAGTAAAAGTGGAATCAATACATATATTGGTTTTATTGAACCGAGATACGAGACTCTTGAAGAAGAGTATTTTAATATTCTTTCTAAAAGAACAATAACTAAAGAACAATATAATAAATTTGCCAAGATGAAATAAAATGATAATAATCCCGAATACTCCATATAAAACAGATAGCAGAACAGAGTATAGAGTTTTTGATAAACTTCGTGAATCATTTGTGAACGACCCCATGTATTTGGCTTTTCATTCAATGAACCTCACAACACATGCAAAAAAGAGATTTGGAGAGGCCGATTTTGTAATTTTGTGTGAATATGGCCTTTTCGTTCTAGAAGTTAAAGGCGGTAGAATAAGCTCCTCTGATGGACAATGGTACACAATCAATAGAAATAATGAAAAATTCAGATTAAAAGAGAGCCCTTTCCGTCAGGCAGAAGGTGCTTTACATGCAATTAACACTAAAATAAAAGGTTCTCATAAATTTCCAGGATTAACTTTACCTATTGGATTTGGTGTTATATTTCCTGATGTTGAATGGAGGAAACAAAGTTCAGAGTGGGATATCCGTACTATTTGCGATGCAAAGAAGTTTCGTAATTTTGAGGGATGGTTAAGAAAATTCTTTGAATATTGGCATTCTAAACAGGGTAATGCTAGAAAGTTAACAAAAGAAGATATTACAGCATTGAAACAATATTTAAGACCTGATTTTGAAGTTGTTGAACCATTGCATGTAAGGTTATCACAAATTGAAGATATAGCAGTTAAGCTGACTGAAGATCAATATAAATATTTAGATATAGTAGCGGCAAATAGTAGAGTCTTATGCTCGGGCGGAGCAGGAACAGGGAAAACATTTTTAGCAGCTGAATTAGCTAGAAGAATGGCAAGTGAAGATAAGAATATTGCTTTGGTATGTAAATCTAATTGGTTAAAGCGATATCTTGAAACAAGAATTCAAAATGAATTTGTAACTATCTCAACTATAGGTAGTGTGAAATTAGATATGAGACGCTCTGGAATTGACATATATGATGTCTTGATAGTTGATGAAGGGCAAGACCTTTTTGATTTTGATGATATAGAAATACTTGATGAAATTGTTGAAGGTGGTTTAGAGAATGGTGAGTGGTACATATTTCACGATGTAAATAATCAAGCTGGATTGTTTATTGACACTAAAGAAGAAGTTTTAGAACTTCTTGAAAGTTATACACCTGCAAAAATTCCATTATTTACCAACTGTAGAAATAGTAAGCCAATTTTAAAGAAAGTACAAGATAGTTTGGATTTAGATATGGGTAATATAGGTACGGGTATAGGACCTAAAGTACATGAATTATTTGAGGTTGAGAATAATGGAAATATTCTAAAAACTGAGATTGATAATATGCTTAAAGGTGGAGTTTTCCCAGGTTCTATAACAATACTATCTTCATTATGCTATGAAGAATCAAGTATTGGATTGTTGCCAGAAAAAATTAAAAGAAATATAGTTAAGTTAGATGATTATTCTGTTCGTTCTTTTCCAGTACCTCAAATAAGCTTTGCAGAAATAAAAAACTTTAAAGGTCTTGAGAATGAGGTGATTATTGTAGTTGATTTGGTAAAACCAGATGATATTAAAGATAATAATAAAGTTGAACATTATGTTGCTATGAGCAGGGCTAGAGCTTTGTTGTCAGTTATATGGTCAAAATAATGACCATATACAACATACATTACTCAATAAGTGAGTCTGTAAATAAAACTGGATTTATCTTAATACTAACCACGTGTCAAATTAACTGGGCTTTCAGTTTTCACTACAATATTATCTTCGATTCTGATGCCACCATAAGGTTTAAAATCTTCGATTCGTAACCAATTAATAAAATTCCCTTGCTTTGTTGCTTTGGCTTTTTCGAGCAGCATATTAATAAAATAAATGCCTGGTTCTATGGTTAAAACATTGTTTTCTTGCAGAGTTCGAGTGAGTCGTAAAAAAGGGTGTAATTCGGGTGGCGATAAAATATTGCCCTCTTCATCGCTTTGATGACCACCGATATCATGCACTTGCAAGCCCAAATAATGCCCTAAACCATGAGGTAAAAAGACATTGCTTAAGCCTGTTTCCACGGCTTGAGTTGCCGAACCACAAATAATTTCAAAATCAATTAAGATATTTGCTATCATCAAATGTGCTTGTGCGTGCAGGTCAACATAACTGCTGCCAACAACCGCCTTTTTGCCAATTTCTATTTGCATTTTTTCAAGAGCAGTAATTAATTGGGCAAATTCGCTTTTGTCATCGTAAGCATAAGTGCGTGTGATGTCGGAGGCATAGCCATTAACCTGACAACCCGCATCAATAAGAAAGGATTTAAGGTTTTCTACAGGGTGACGAAAACGCTGTATGTGTTGATAATGAAGAACGGCTCCATTTTCATTTTGTGCCACAATATTGCCATAAGGCAGTTGGTATTCATTGTGTTCTGTGGCAAGCATATACGCTAAATGGCATTCAAATTCACTAAAGCCTTTTTTGAAGCTTTGGTATGCGGCTTTGTGACCACGCAGTGCCCGTGAGTTGGCTTGACGTATGTTATCAATTTCATATTCGGTTTTAACTGCACGGTGCCAATGTACGTAATCCATGTAAGTGCGCGGATTGTGTTTGAGGTTGTCGTATTCGCAAGAATCTTCTTGTCCAATCCAAGCATGGTTTTTTAACTGACTAAAATCAGGCACTTCTTCTTTATTCGCTATAGGAATGATTTCAAAATACTCTGCCCACTGCCCTTTGACTGTTTTTGGCAACGAATGCCAATAGTCTTTGGGTTGATACAAATATAATTTAGGTTTTTCTGCTGGTTTATAATGAATAATGCAATGCGGTGTTTCGGTAATCGGCACCAACCATTTAAAATGCGGGTTGCAAGCAAAAGCATACGGCATATCGTCAAGAAAATAATTGTTTGCATGCCCAGAATAGATAAGAACACCATCAAGTCTTGCCTTTTGCAGTCCTTGGTTGATAATTTTTGAAACATATTTATAATGATTGGGGTACATTTTCATTACTCAATTATAAAAAAATCGTATTATGGCACAAAATAACGAATCACCTGGCGAAAAAATACTAGCGAACTGGAAAAAGTTAAAAGACAAACCTTTTGGTAAAAAGCTATTTTCCCACATGGTGGGACGAATGGCGGCTTACACGGGAAGCATTAAAGCATTAATCACCGATTTAAAGCCAGGGCATTGCCACGCATTTTTAAAAGAGCGAAAATCGAATAAAAACCACTTACGCAGTATTCATGCGGTTGCCTTGATAAATCTTGGAGAAGTTACCAGTGGTTTGGCGGTATTGTCGGGCATGAGCAGTCAGATTCGAGGCATATTAACCAAAATGGAAATGGAATACATCAAGAAAGCCAAAGGTAATTTAACTGCGCAATGTAATTGCGAAATTCCAGAGGTTAAAGATGAACTCAAATACCAAGTGCAAACCACCATCAAGGATTCTTCAGGTGATGTAGTCGCAGTGGGCACTTTTTATTGGTTATTGTCGAGAAAAGCATGAAGCATATTCTAGTTCTAATACTCATTATTTTGCCCTTAAGTGCCTATGCTCAAACGCAACGTGTTCTGATTATTGGTGATTCGTGGGCGCAATTGCAAATAGATAACGCCACCCATAACCAAGTTTTCAGTGATAACAACTTTGCCAATATAAATATCGACCCAGCAAGTGACTCGGTGTCTGATAATGGCAAAACCGCAGCCGACTGGGCAATGCCATCGCAATTACAAATTATTGGAAACACCATCGCTGCCAATCCCGCCATTGACACGGTGCAATTAACCATTGGTGGCAATGATTTTCTTAACAATTGGTCCATTAACCTAAGCGCGGCACAAGTGCAATCTTTGCAGCAGCAAATATTGGCAGATTTGACGACTATTGTGGATTATGTTTTAGCTCAAAGACCTGAAATAGAGGTGTTATTAAGTTTTTACGACTACCCTAATTTTGTTGATACCATTGGAGGTTTGTTTGGTCAAACCTGCAATAACTTACTCAATGATATGGGCACTCCAAGCGTGAGCCAACTCAATACAGCCGCGGTTGAGTTTGAAAGCATTTACGCACAAATTGCCAGCAATAATCCTCGCGTTTTTCATGTTTCACACACGGGCTTGATGCAAGCCTTTTTTGGTTTTCCCTCACAAGGCATCCCTCCTGGTCAAATCATGCCGCCAGGAGATTTAAGTAAACCCTCACCGGTTGAAGCCATGCGCGATTTTGGCGTTACTCGTGATTGTTTTCACTTGAGTCCAGATGGCTATAATTTTTTAATCCAAAATGCATTCGATGGTTATTATTTAGAACGCTTTGATTCGGTTTACAACGATAGTTTTGAATAAAAACACCACCACTATTCCGATAGTGTGGTAAAGTTTATTTTTTACACTCTTTTTAAATCCGCATGAAAATTGTTAGTTGGAATGTTAATTCTCTTAAAGTTCGTTTAGAACACGTTTTACAATGGTCGAAACAAAACTCGCCTGATGTTTTAGCCATTCAAGAAACCAAGCTCACCGATGATAAATTTCCTGAAAAGGAAATCACTGCAGCCGGTTGGCATGTGGTTTATTCGGGACAGCCCACTTATAATGGTGTTTGCATTATCAGTTCATCACCTGCAACGGATGTTGTTACCGATATTGAAGGATTGGACGATCCGCAACGCAGGATTTTGGCTGCCACCATTGATGACGTGCGTATTATTAACTTATATGTGGTAAATGGGTCAGAACCCGACTCTGAAAAATACACCTACAAAATGCACTGGCTTGAACAAGTCACCAATTTTATCGGTCAGCAATTAGAAGAATACGAAAATGTGGTGGTCTTAGGTGACTTTAATATTGCTCCAGATGACCGCGATGTTTACGATGCCGAATATTGGCGGGGTAAAATACTGTGCACGGACAAAGAACGAGCCAAGCTTGAAGGCATTTTAGATTTAGGCTTTGATGATTCCTTCCGTCTATTACACGAAGAGGGCGGACATTATTCGTGGTGGGACTATCGAATGGGCGGTTTTCCACGAAATTTAGGTTTGCGAATTGACTTAATACTTACCAACGAACCGATGTCTGAAATGCTTACAGCCGCCTATATTGATAAAGAGCCTAGGGCGTGGGAACGCCCCTCAGACCACACACCTGTTGTGGCAGAGTTTGACTATTAGAGAAAGCCTTATGTTTAAATTAACCACCCTACTTTTTATGTTTTTCGCCAGTCTGTCAGTTAATGCGGTAGTTTTAGAAGACTATCTTCCCGATGACACGCGTTACGACACCTCGATTCCATCACCGCGAGCGGTTACTGGCTTGGAAGTCGGTCAAAGGCACTACCGTCACGACCAAATCATTAATTATTTAAGCATTCTTGCGGCTTCATCTGCCCGTGCTCGATTGGTTGATTATGGTATGACCAATGAAGGCAGGCGCTTAGTTTTGTTGTTCATCAGTTCTGATAAAAACATGGAAAACCTCGAAGCACTTGCCACTAATGACAAAATTTTACGGGTATGGAACGGTTTTAGTGTTCACGGCAATGAAGCCAGTGGTGCCAATGCCAGTATTTTGTATGCTTACCACCTCATTGCTGGGCATTCAGATGAAATTGACCAAATACTTAACCAAAGCTTAATTATTATCGACCCAACCATTAACCCTGATGGATACGACCGTTATGTCACCGACATTAATTCTCATCGCGGCATGATTGACAACCCAGATGGAAATGATTTAGCACACAAGGAACAATCTCCCAACGGCAGAACCAATCATTATTTCTTTGACCTTAATCGCGATTGGTTGCTGTTATCGCAAGTGGAATCGCAAGCACGTATTAAAGCTTTCCATCAATGGAATCCACATGTGCTGGATGATCACCACGAAATGGGCAGTGACAAAACCTTCTTTTTTCAACCAGGAGTGCCTGATCGAACCAATCCGCTGATACCTCAAAAGAATATCGGCTTAACCACCGAACTAGCTACTTACCACGCCAAAACATTAAGCGACAAAGGCATGCGTTTTTACAGCCAAGAAAGCTACGATGATTTTTACCCTGGAAAGGGTTCGACTTATCCCGACTTACAAGGCAGTATTGGTATATTATTCGAACAAGCCCGTGCCAATGGTGGTAATTTATCCACCGATGAAGGCATACGCACCTTGGTTGATGGAATTGACAACCAATTTCGCACCGCACTTTCAACCTTAAAAGGAGCTTTTGCACTCAAGACAAAATTATTAAACTACAAAAGAGAATTTTTCAAAAATGCATTAGAACAAGCCCGTTTGGAAAATTTCAAAGGCTACTTATTAGACTTTGAAAAGGACAGCATCAAAGCCCAAAAGATGGCAGACTACTTATCCATTCACAACATAAAAGTGACAATGCTCGATGAAAACATCACGCTTAATAAACACACATACAACGCCAATACTTCACTTTACATTCCAATTGTGCAAAAACAATACACTTTGATTAAATCGCTTTTCAACACCGATACTCAATTCAAAGACAACACCTTTTACGATGTTTCTGCTTGGAATATTGGCATGGCGTGGGGAGTTGACTACGCCCAAGTAAAAAGCACGCCAAAGACCAAAAAAATCACCTTCAAAGCCACCCAAAACCATTACCAAAAAGATGCCATAGCCTATGCTTTTAATTGGGATAAAGGCAATACTGCTGCTGCATTGAATTACCTGCAACAAAGAGACATCAGCACCAAAGTAATAAAAAAACCATTCAGCATTCAAATCGAGGGCAAAACCATTGAATTTAAACCAGGCTCGATTATTGTTGACTTAAAAAAAGACGGCAAAAATACCGAAATTACCAAAGCCATCGCCAATTGTGCCGAATTTTTTCAAGTGCCAAGTTATGCGCTAACAAAAGTGCATAACAAAAAGGGCATTGATTTAGGTTCGCCTGCAGTTGTCACCCTCAACAAGCCCAAAGTGTTGATGGTAATGGGTGAAGGCATTAACAGTTACCAAACAGGCAGTATTTGGCATTTATTTGATACCCAAGTTGGTATGCCATTGACTAAAATTAACAAAAAACAACTGCCAAAAATTCAACTAGGCGATTACAGTCACATAATATTGCCATCGGGTAACTACAAATCCCTAACAGAAAAAACCAATGCAAAAATAAAAGCTTGGATAAAACAAGGTGGGCATCTTATCAGTTTGCAAAAGTCAGCAAAATGGGCAGAGAAAAACCTGCTAAATAAGAAAAAAGAAACGCAAGAAAATTCATCAAATGAAGAAGCCGAAATTGTTGAAAACCGCAGCTACGGTGATTTTGAAAAAGATAATGCCAAAAATACCATTGGTGGAGTTATTATCTCTGCCAAGGCTGATTTAACTCATCCGTTAGCTTATGGCATGCACCAACAAAGTCAATTTCTGTTACTCAAAGGCAATAGCCAATTAGAAACTTCCAAAAACCCCTATGCCACACCTCTAATAGCCAACCAAAACCCATTGGCTGCAGGTTATTTATCAGCAGAAAAACAAAAACAATTCGCCCAAGCCCCCATGGCTATCGCCGAACGTAATGGCAAAGGTAGCCTCATTAAATTTGGTTTTAACCCAACCTTCCGAGGCTACTGGTTAGGCACGCAAAAATGGCTAATCAATGCTATTTATTTTGCATCGATAATTGATAAAACAGAAATAAAGAAATAACTGGGACATTGCCGATAGAAAAGACCATAAATCATGAACGCAATACTTTCATTGTCTCTTTAGTGGGATAAATCCCACTTACCACTACATAGTGCTATTAACTTTGCTTTGAGTTCTTTACAATGAGCGGCATTAACTGGATTGAAAAAATTACCATGAAAAAAACTTTTAAACTCACCCACGAAAAAATCAAATACGCTCGTTTAATTGATACAGCAAAACACGAAGTTAAAAAATATCTGCGCCGCGAGCGAAATAAAAAATTGCCGCAAGGAGCGGATTTTTTGGATTTTGATTGCAAATACGGTGCAACTGAAAAAGAAGCTAAAATCATCGGTTTGACTGAAATCAACAAATACATTGATGAAGCTGCCGCACAAGAGTTAACGTCCTTTTATTTGGAAATCCTGGCCAAACCAGGTGTTCGACCTCAGAAAAAAGAAGGCTCGTAAACCAGTAGTTACCAGCTAAACTTAGTTGGTTTTTTATTTATTGCTTTCGACTCTGTTTTATCCACGCACTTTTTTGCAGGCATTCTTAGTGTTCCTTCTAACTTCTTGGGAACTGATTGCTTTGATGCGACTTTAGTCACTTGTGGTTTGGTTGATTCTGTTGGCGTTGTGTATTTGAGCTGCAAGCCTTTTAAAAACTTACGTAATATTTGGTCTTTACACACACGGTAATGGCGGTGAGTTTTTTTACGAAAAAAGGCACTGAGTTCACTGCTGCTGATGCGATAATTTGCCATTCTCAATAACTCCAGTACATCATCAGACTTTAAATTAAAAGCAATCTTTAATTTTAAAAAGATAAGATTATTATTCAGTCTTGTTGTCGTTTGTGCTTTTGGACTATTTGAGTCGTCTCTTGTTCCGCGTTTTTCAATGATTAAGCCATCAAGAAATGCAGTTAAATCTTTATCAGTGCATTCGGTAAAATCTTCATTTCCTTCTTTTTTTAACCACGAAACCACGCGAGGTAAAGGCACTTGGTAGTTAGCAGAGGATAATATCTTGGTGATTTTGGTGTCTTTAATATTAAGAATATACCGTAAGCGGCGCAGTATGTCGTTGTTTGTCATTGAGAATCCACAGTAAGTTAATGTGATTATACGCCCAACATTGGATTTAGGTGAATAAATATTACTTTTGAAGGGTTTACTGCTAAAATAATCCCACTTTTAATACAAAACCAATCATGCCTAAAAAAACCTTATACTTAGTTGATGGCTCTGCCTATTTATACCGCGCTTATTTTGTGCCTGCTTTGCAACGACTTTCCAACGATAGAGGGGAACCCACAGGCATGATTTATGGTGTGATTAATATGGTTAATCGCATGATTAGCGAATATAAACCAGAACACATGGCGGTGGTGTTTGATGCACCAGGAAAAACATTTCGCCATGACATGTATGACCAATACAAAGCCACGCGTCCACCAATGCCTGATGATCTGCGTTCGCAAATAAAACCGACCAAAAGAATCATTCAAGCCCTTGGTATTCCTTTAATTGAAGTCAAGCATGTCGAAGCCGATGATGTCATGGGAACGCTTGGGGTGATGGCATCTAAAGCAGGATTTGATACGGTAATTTCCACTGGAGATAAAGATTTAGCCCAATTGGTGAATGACGAAGTGATGCTTATTGATACCATGCGCAATACCAAACTTGACTACCAAGGCGTGGTTGAGAAATTTGGCGTTAAGCCCGAACAGATTGTCGATTATTTAACCTTAATTGGCGATAAGTCGGACAATATCCCCGGCGTTAATAAGGTTGGTCCAAAAACAGCAGTTAAATGGTTGGCAGAACACGAAACCTTAGAAAATATCATTAAAAACGCTGATAATGTTAAAGGCAAAGTTGGCGAGTATTTACGCGATGCCATTAATCAAGGCATCATCGAACTATCCAAGCAACTCGTTACGATTGATACGAACTTAAATTTGGATTGTGATGTCGAAAAACTCACGATTCAAGATGAAGATGTGGGTGCGTTAAATCGTTTATCCCAAGAGTGTAATATCAAGTCACTGCAACGCAGTGCGCAAGGAGATTTATTTGCTGAAGGAAAACCATCAAAGACTGTTGCAGTAAACAAACCTCGAATTGACAAAAATTACGAGTGCATTCGCGACTTAAAAGAGTTAAAAAAATGGTTAAAAGACATTGAAAAGGCAGGAATTGTTGCCTTTGACTTAGAAACCAGTTCCTTGGACTCTATGCAAGCACAAATTATCGGCATGTCTTTTGCTTGCCAAGCCAATAGTGCCGCTTATGTTCCCATTGGCCACACTGAAGAAAGTTTAATTGATGAAAACAAGCTAATCGATGGACAGCTTGACTTACAAAAAGTACTGGATTTGGTAATTCCTGTCATCAATAATCCAAAGATTGAACTCATCGGACAGCATTTTAAATACGACATGAATGTGTTATCTAATTATGGAATCGAAATAACCAACCTCACCCATGACTCATTAATGGAATCCTATGTGTTAGACACCAATGGGCGCCACGATATGGACACGCTGGCAATGAAGTATTTAGGCGAACAAACCACCAAGTACGAAGAAATTTGTGGCAAAGGCGCAAAACAAATTCCTTTTGCCAGAGTCGATATCGATAAAGCCACTCATTACGCTGCGGAAGATGCCGATATTACCTTAAAACTCCATTTGACTCTAAAAGAGGAGTTGAAAAAGTTTGCAGGACAGCAAAAAGTTTACGATGAAATCGAAATGCCACTGGTGAATGTTTTGGCAAAAATCGAACAAACTGGCGTATTAGTCGATAGCCAAAAACTCAAAGAGCAAAGTAACGAACTGGGCAAAAAAATAACCGAATTGGAGCAAAAAGCATACCAACTAGTCGGTCGTGAATTTAACCTCAACTCACCTAAGCAACTGCAAGAAATCCTATTTGAAGAACAAGGTATACCTGTTATCAAAAAAACCCCAACAGGCAAACCCTCAACCTCAGAAGATGTTTTGCAAGAATTGGCACAAGAACACGAATTACCAAAGGTTATTATTGAGAATCGCTCTTTAAGCAAATTAAAATCAACTTATACCGACAAATTGCCACTAGAAATCAATCCAAAAACGGGACGAATTCATACTTCATACCATCAAGCGGTGACAACAACAGGTCGATTATCTTCATCTAATCCAAACTTGCAAAATATCCCCATTCGCACCGCCGAAGGGCGCAAAATCCGCCAAGCCTTTATTGCCGAAAAAGGTTTCAAGGTTATGGCAGCGGATTATTCACAAATCGAACTACGCATCATGGCGCATCTCTCTCAGGATGAAAATTTATTGGACTCATTTGCCAAAAATCAAGACGTGCATAGCCGCACCGCCTCACAAGTTTTTGAAGTAGCAATTGACGAAGTCTCAAGCGACCAACGCCGCGCTGCTAAAGCCATCAACTTTGGCTTAATGTACGGCATGAGTGCTTTTGGGCTAGCTAAACAATTAAACGTAACCCGCAAAGAAGCCGCCGACTACATGAACCGTTACTTTGAGCAATACCCAAAAGTTGCCGAATTTATGACAACCATAAAAGCAGAGGCCAAAGAAAACGCCTATGTTGATACACTCTTTGGTCGACGCTTGTATTTTCCTGAAATTAAAAACCGCAACGGCAGAATCCGTGCCGGAGCCGAGCGTGCTGCCATCAACGCTCCCATGCAAGGCACCGCAGCGGATATCATCAAAAAAGCCATGCTGTCAGTCTATGCCGAAATCAAAGACAATGCAGACATTCGCATGATTATGCAAGTCCACGATGAACTGGTCTTTGAAGTCCGTGAAGAAAAGCTAGAAGAGTTAACGGCTTTGGTAAAAGAACTAATGGAAAATGCGGTTAAACTCGATGTTCCATTAAAAGTCGATACAGGCGTTGGTGAAAACTGGGATAAAGCGCATTAACAAAATCATATGTCATTCCAGCCGAGCTACACCGAGAGCAGGAATCCAGTGCGTGTGATTTTTGTTCTGTTTCCTGTTAAATTTTGGTTAATTATTACAATATAAGTATCACAGAGGAATCCAGAGAATCACAGAGTTACACGGAGATTTTTTCAAAACTCTAACTCGCTGTAGGGTGGGCTCCGCCCACCGATAGTCTTTCAGCAACCTCTTTTTTTATTTTTATTTCACATATAATGTATCATTTTTAAGTTAAGTGGAACAAATATCCTAAACCAACATATCCGAAAATACCACGGGCAAGTCACGCCTACCGTGTAAGATTCTTTCAACATGTAACTCATTATTAACAACTCTATAAAAAACCATGAGCTTGTTGAATTTCTTTACTGGAAACCTTCTCATGTCAGTGAGCAAAGGTTGGGCATTGAGTAGTTCTTGAATCTTTTCACCCAATTGAGATGTATCAAATAATGAATTTATCGGTGTTCCCATTGTAGGCAGTGTCGCTAGCCTGAATATTTCATGGTCTAAATTTTTAACTGCCCATATTGAGAAAAATAGATTTTTTAATTCCCTACAATGCTAATTCAATCTAAGATTCGGTTTTTTTAGTGATTTTATAAATTTCAGACACAACTATCCATAACCCCATTATTTATCAACATGCCGGGAACAGCACTCATCAAGTTTTAAGTGGCGTTTAAGCGATTAGAGCTATACCCCAAAAACGGACACACATTTTGTAATATAATACCAATCGAGGTGTCCAAATGTCAAAAAAACAATATACAAGAAATTATAAGCTTGATGCAGTCAAGTTAGCCATCCAAGGCGAAGAGTCCATTGCTCAAACAGCAGTAAATTTAGGGGTTCATAAAGCCACCATGTATCAATGGGTTTCTAAATACCGCAGTGAAGTAATGCAAAATGGTGTAAATTTAACACCAGATGATGAAATAAAACAGCTTCGAAAAGAGGTCTCACGACTACGCCAGGAACGTGAAATATTAAAAAAGGCGGCAGCCTACTTTGCGAAACACCAAGCGTAAAATATGATTTTATAAGATCACATCCAGAATTTGACACAGTAATTGCGTGCGACGTAATGGAAGTATCACTATCTGGATATTATAGCTGGCAAAGTAGGCCTATGAGTAAGCGAGATATAGAAAATCAAAAATTATTGACAATGCTGCAAAATAGTTTTGCTCAGAGTCATAAGACTTATGGTATTTTGCGTTTACAAGCAGATTTAAAGAACCAAGGCGTTATTGCAAACCATAAACGAATTGCTCAAATAAAGCGCAAGAATGATATATATCCTAGGCAATTCAAGTGTTTTGTCACCACAACTGACTCAAATCACGACTCACCAGTTGCTAAGAATGAGTTAAACAGAGCGTTTGATAAGGTTAAGAAAAATCAAGTTTGGGTGAGTGACATTACCTATATTACCACCAATGTTGGCTGGGTATATTTGGCTGTCATTATTGATTTATACGCCCGTAAAGTTGTTGGTTGGGATGTGGATAATCACATGAGGGCAAGTCTTGTTTGTAATGCACTAAGCAACGCCACAGAAACCAGAAATGGCTTGCCAGAGATGTTCCATTCAGATAGAGGGGTGCAATATGTATCAGAGGAGTTAGAGAAAATATTAGACAAAAAGAAAGTAACCATCAGCATGAGCAGAAAAGGCAATTGCTGGGACAATGCTGTTAGTGAGAGTTTTTTTGGAACATTAAAACAGGAACTAATCCATCATGAGAAATATAAAAACTTAGAAGAAGTAAGAATGAGCTTGTTTAAATACATTGAAGCGTTTTATAATCGTAAACGCCTTCATTCAACATTGGGCTATAAATCGCCTGACGAGTATGAAAAAGCAAGTTAATAAAACTGTGTCCGTTTTTTGGGGTATAGGTCACTATATTTAAAATACTTTAAAATAGCCTCATTTATTTATGAGGCTATACAATACAAACCAAAAGTTATTAAATCCAAAATCTAGATAGTGAAAACACGGTTTTAGCACAACCTCTTAGCACGTCTCGTAGGCTTAAAAAATGCCTTATCACCAAAAAGTTACTTTCAAATATTATTGCTCCAAGCTTTTTTATTAACCCTGCTAGATATTACCGCTCAATTTATGCAGCATAAGAAATTTTAGGATGCTTAAAATAAGATATCACTCTTTGCGGTTGATTTTGTATATCCGTCATGTGTTTTTGCATCTTAATTT
>JALSLV010000052.1 GCA_026988115.1 Lysobacterales bacterium
ACTTGCTGACTTCGACAAACTCAACAATTACCAGTTCAACAAAAAGATTGCCAAACATTATTTTTGTAAAATCTGTGGCATTAAATCTTTCTATCAACCACGCTCTCATCCCGATTGTTGGAGCATTAATGCTCGCTGTCTTGATGATTTTTTAAAATACAAAATAAAAGTCAAAAACTTTGATGGCAAAAACTGGGAACAAAATATTCACAAAATAACATGAATAGAAAAGACCTAGAACAATACATCAAAAATTACAACAGAGACTTATGCGATACGACAGACTATTGTTTGCCCTTATTTGCCGAAGCTAAGCGATTAAAAACATGCAAAAAAGACATGTTTGGTCGCGATGTTTACTTGCAACCAAAGGCAAAGAAAGCATGGAAAAAGATGAAGAAAGCCGCAAAAAAAGATGGTGTGAATTTAAAAATTATCTCAGCCTATCGCAGTTACGATTACCAAAGACAATTGATTCAAAACAAGTTAAACAAAGGCATAAGCCTAGAAGAAATACTCAAAGTCAACACTCTGCCAGGTTTCAGCGAACACCACACAGGATGTGCCATCGACATAGGCGTTCCAAATGGAGCAATTTTAGATGATAAATTTGACCAATCCAAAGCCTTTGACTGGTTACAACTAAACGCCAATAAATATGGCTTTTTCATGACTTACCCAAAAAACAACAGCACAGGCATAAGCTACGAACCATGGCACTGGTGTTACCAAAAAATCCAAGATTAACTTTGAAATAAACAGAACATTAAGAAACTGTTAACACCATAACTCCTCATTGGTTTCATCTGTAAACCGAGCCACCACAAACAACCAATCCGACAAGCGGTTAAGAAAAACCAATACCAAAGGATTAAACTCATGAACTTGAATGGCAGCTACCAATTCCCGTTCGGCACGGCGGCAAATACTGCGTGCCATGTGAATCCGTGCTGTTAATTCACTGCCTGTTGGCAAGATAAAGTTTTTTAGCGGTGGTAGCTGAGAGTTATATTTTTCTATAAGGCTTTCAATTTCATTTATTTCTTTTTGCAAAATCAAAGTCGAACCTTCAAGACATAAATCTCCACCAACGTTAAATAAATTATGTTGCAATTGATTTAATTCTTGATCCAATTCTTTATTAGGACACACGACTCTTGCCATACCAATGGCGCTATTAAACTCGTCAACAACTCCAATTGCGGCGATAATTTCATCGGCTTTTGATACTCTTTTATTGCCCGCCAACCCTGTTGTGCCGTCATCTCCTGTTTTAGTCATTATTGCACTTAATCTATTACCCATAATTTATCCTTTTTTGTTTGTTTATCGCATTGACTTTTAGTATAGTTCACGCAATTTCCTAATAGCAAGGCAGAGCAATGAAAAAAACTCATTTACACCAAGCGCATCTTGATGCAGGCGCGAAGATGGTTGATTTTGGCGGTTGGGATATGCCAATTAATTACGGTTCTCAAATTCAAGAACACCATGCTGTCCGCCAAGACAAAGGCATGTTTGATGTTTCACACATGACTATTGTTGATTTAGTCGGGCCAGAGTCTGAAAAATTTCTTTTAAAAATTCTTGCTAATGATGTTCGTAAATTAGGTGATGGCAAAGCACTGTACAGCACAATGTTAAATGAATCAGGCGGAATTATAGATGATTTAATCACTTACAAACGCGCGGATAACAATTACCGAATTGTTGTTAATGCAGGCACACGAGAAAAAGACCTCGTTTGGTTTGAAAAACAAATTAAAGCCTTTGATGCAAGCATTACCGAACGTCCAAAAGTGGCTATGCTTGCGGTACAAGGACCTCATGCAATTGAAACTTGCCTTGAAGTTCTACCTTGTGATATTTCCAAAAAATTGGCTTCTTTGAAAAAATTCACCTGCCTTGATGAAACCGATTACTTTATCGGTCGTACGGGTTATACGGGTGAGGATGGTGTTGAGATTTTGGTTCCACAAGAGCATGTTATTGAGTTATGGAATAAATTATTGCAAGCAGATGTCAAGCCTTGTGGTCTTGGTGCTCGTGACACTTTGCGCTTAGAAGCTGGCATGCATTTGTATGGACAAGACATGAACGAGCAAATCACACCTCTAGAATGCGGTCTTGGTTGGACTGTGCGCAAAGAAGATGTCGATTTTATTGGAGCCGAAGCATTATCAACACAAAGAGCCAAAGGAATCACTAAAAAGATGATTGGTGTAGTTTTAGGTGAACGTGGAATTTTACGTCATAATCAAGAGTTGGTTGATGAAAATGGTTTAACTGGTATAATCACCAGTGGTTCATTTTCACCTTCTGCTCAGGTTGCTATTGGTATGGCGATTGTTGACAAAAACA
>JALSLV010000053.1 GCA_026988115.1 Lysobacterales bacterium
GTCACGATAAAGATATATTTTTTGATTGGTAATTGCAAGCATAAGTTTCCTCGATAGTAAATCTGAGAATTGTGCCTTTTTTGATTGAATATTTATAGAGTGTGCTTTGGTTGACGCTTACGTATAATTCCACTTGCCACAGCCGCTATGGGCTGGTGTCCTCTTTATACGATTTTAGGTATTAAGACATGTCCAATGAAAAAGGATTAAGCCAATGTATTTTATAATGGAGTCCTTTACGGGCTCCATTTTTATAGGATGGTGATTTATTTCTCAGTCATGCGTTCATAAGTTAAAAAGCTATAATTGTATTTGTTTTTTTCATCGGCTTGATTATCAATTCTATCAATTAATTGCCAGTCTTTTTCATTCCATTCAAAGTGGGTGTCTCCGTTGAATTGGTGGTGTATTTTGGTGATAAGAAGTTTCTTTACATAAGGCATGAGAATTCTGAAAATCATCGCGCCACCGATAACCATTATTTCATCATTTAGATGATTTATAGAATCCATATTATGAATTAAATCAAAGCCTTGTCTTGAAAAATTAAGGTTTCTTGTCAGCACAATGTTTTTTCTTTTTGGTAAGACAAAAGGAAGTGATTCACAGGTTTTACGCCCCATTAAAATGGTTTTATTGAGGGTTTTTTCTTTAAAGTATTTTAAATCAGCAGGAAGGCGCCAAGGTAAATCGTTGTTGTTACCAATTAAATTATTTTCATCCATAGCTAAGATGTAAGTAAGTTTCTTTTTAATCATTTACACCGCAACCTTGGCTTTTATGTGAGGGTGAGATTGGTAGTTAATTAATTCAAAATCATCAATGCTGAAGTCAAATATACTTTTGATATCAGGGTTTATTTTCATTTGTGGTAAGTCATAAGGCTTTCGAGTGATTTGTAATTGGGCTTGTTCAAGATGATTTGAATACAGGTGCGTATCGCCAAAAGTATGAACAAAATCTCCAGGCTCTAAGTCACACACTTGAGCCATCATTAGGGTAAATAGGGCATACGAGGCAATATTAAAAGGCACGCCTAGAAACACGTCAGCACTGCGCTGGTAAAGCTGACAGGATAACTTGTTGTCAGCTACGTAAAATTGAAATAAACAATGGCATGGTGGTAATGCCATGTTTTCTATTTCTCCAACATTCCAAGCACTGACGATTATTCGACGTGAATCAGGAGTATTTTTAATCTGATTAACAATGTTTTGGATTTGATCAATGGTTTTACCATTAGCTGTTGGCCATGAACGCCATTGGTGTCCGTAAACTGGCCCTAAATTTCCATTTTCATCGGCCCATTCATTCCAAATTCTGACACCATTGTCATTAAGGTATTTAATATTGGTATCACCTGCTATAAACCATAACAATTCATGGATGATGGATTTAAGGTGGCATTTTTTTGTGGTGATGAGAGGAAATCCTTTTGATAGGTCAAAGCGCATTTGGTGTCCAAAGATACTTTTTGTTCCAGTTCCTGTTCTATCCGTTTTGGTGGTTCCTGCTTCTAAAAGGTGTTGGAGTAAATGAAGGTAATTTTTCATGAATTAAATTATGACAAGATAAGTTACCTTATTATATCAATCAAATCTACTTTTTGTGAAGAGAGGTTTAGAAAATTAACCAAAAAGAACTTTACGAACTTGATCGCTTTGTTTTAGAGCGGTAGATAACTTTTCTTGAGTTAGGTTGATGGCCTCAGGCAATAATGCTTTTTTTACCATTGGTCTATCAACCTTTGACAAAAATGACCTTTTAGATAAATCAATTGTCTTTTTTGTGTTTAGGTTGTTCTTTTTACTGTCTTTAATTAAGAAAACCTCTGGTCTAAGTCTTTTCTCTGGATTGTGTGATACCACTAATGCAATTGAATTATCTGTTAATTCAACAATAGTTCCTGCAGGGTATAATCCAATTGCCTGAATGAAATCTTCGATAATCTTGCTCGAAAACAATTTATCTTTTTGACTGTACAACCAATCCATGGCTTGAGCAGATGTCATTTGTTTGCCATAAGACTTTTTGCTAGTAATGGCGTCAAACACATCAACTAAACCTGCTATTTGTCCAAAGAAAGGTATTTCTGCTCCAACTAATCCATAAGGGTAGCCACTACCATCAATTCTTTCATGGTGTGTTTCTACAATCACTAGAGTAGAGTGGTCAACATTTTTATCTGTGGCAAGCATTTCCACTCCAAGTTCTACATGACTCTTCATAATAATTTTTTCAGAATTGGTTAATTCTTTACTGCTATTAAGAAGGGTTCTTTGGATTTTGGTTTTGCCAATGTCTGCAAGAAGAACTCCCGTTGCTAAGGAAACTAACTCTTCTTCACTTAATCCCAAGTAACGGCCAAAAACAATAGCAAGAATACTGGAACGAAGCGAATGGTTATAAGTGTAGTCACCTTGATTTTTTAAGCGACTTAACCAAATCATGGTGTTTGGGTTTTTTATAACGCTTGCAACTACGGATTTTGCATGTGATTTAGTTTCAGTAATATTAAGTTTTTTTCCGACTCTTAAGTTGAAGCTGATTTGTTCAATCGAATGAGATAAATCAGAAAACAATATCTTGGCACTGTTAATTTCTTTCTTGAATGGTTTGGTGTTTTTGTCGTATCGCCCAATATCCAATACAATCTTTTTTAAGTCAGAGGCAACAACATAAGAAGGTTTTGATTTCTTTTGTAACTTTTCGGCAACCAGTAACGGAGAGGGTTTGCTTATTTCGGATTCTTTATAAGGTTGTACGCCTTTTTCGCAATCTATAAAAACATAATCACAAAATCTTTGAAGCTCTTGAATTTCATGTTTGGTTCGAACATAAAATCCCTGGAAAGCAAAAGGAGTTTCCACCCAAGGACGATCAAGTTTGTGTATGTACATACCAACTGTGATTTGACTAACTCGAATTTTTTCTTGGGCTAACATTTTATTTGTTTAATTTACTTATCTTCAATTATGTGAGTTTCGATTATAGACAAATTTTGTTAAAAATATGTGAACAGCGTCAAAAAACTTAACTTTAATTCGTTTTATAGGTAAAAAACAGGGCAATTACTGTAATTTTGTGGACTTTGATGTGGCATTTGCTTTTTAAAGATAAAGGAGTCTAGTTTTAAACTCCTTTATTTTTTTGTTGTTTTAGTTGGCTTAATAACTTAAGCCATTGCCTTAATTTTGCTGTTCAAGCGGCTTTTATGTCTTGCGACTTTGTTTTTGTGGAAGATGCCTTTGTTTGCAACACTGTCAATAACAGGAACCATTTTTGTGTAAAGTTCTTGCGCATTTTTTTTGTCACCTGCTTCTATGGCTTTGACAACATTTTTAATGTGTGTTCTAGCATTTGAACGAAGGCTCATGTTATGAACGCGTCTTTTAGCTGTTTGTCTTACGCGTTTTTTTGCTTGTGCTGAATTAGCCAATTTATTTCTCCAATAATTTGTTTGGTTAAAAATTTAAGGCGCGTATTATCACGATTTAGTTCTTTGTAGTCAATAATTTGCTCTTAAAATGCGTTAAATGGTCAATATCTGCCGATTTTAGCTGAAAAAAGTGATATTTTTAATAATACGTATGAATTTTAGCTTTTTATCAATAGAATTACGACTCTTTTTAATGTGCACTATTTAATGAGTTTGTTCAAATCCACCGCAGTTGTTAGTTTGTTTACTTTTGCTTCGCGCATCAGTGGTTTTGTGCGCGACCAAGTGATGGTAATATTCTTTGGTGCGACAGTATTGACAGATGCTTTTGTTGTGGCATTTAAAATTCCAAATTTTATGCGTCGATTGTTTGCTGAGGGTTCTTTTTCTATGGCATTTGTTCCAGTATTAAATGAGATTAAAGCGACGCAGTCAAAAGAGTTATTGAAAGAATTTATTGATAGGGTTGCAGGCACGTTAATTTCTATTGTTTTAATTGTTTGGATGTTATTGGAAATTTTTGCGCCACAAGTGCTTTGGTTGACAGCACCTTCCTGGCAGAGCTCTGAGCCTGAAGTTTATATACAAGCGGTAGGTTGGTTGCGTTATACTTTGTTTTACTTCCCTTTTATAGTGATGGTTGCTTTTGCTGGAGGGATTTTAAATTCGCATAAGAAATTTGCCTTGCCAGCAGCGACTCCAGTCTTGTTGAATGTGTCATTAATATTAAGTGTTTTGTTTCTGCGTGATTATTTTGAAATACCCGAAAAATCTTTAGCCGTTGGTGTATTGATTGCTGGTGTTGTGCAGTTACTTGTGCAAATTCCTGCTTTGTTGAAGTTGGGTTTGTTTCCCAAGTTTAAATTCGGTTTTAAGGATGAAAAGGTTAAAAAAGTCATGAGACTCATGATTCCGACTTTATTTGGTTCGTCGGTTGCACAAATTAATGTTTTGCTGGATACTATTATTGCTACTTGGTTGGTTGCAGGTAGCGTGTCGTATTTATACCTTTCTGAACGTTTGCTTGAGTTTCCTTTGGGGGTTTTTGCCATTGCGATTTCAACGGTTATTTTGCCTACTTTATCACGGCAATTTGCTAAAGAAGATAAGGGTGAATTTGTAAAAACCATGCGTTGGGCATTAAATTTAGGCTTTTTAATCGCTATTCCTGCCGCTGTTGGTTTAACCGTTTTAGCTCAACAGGTTGTCATAACTTTATTTGAGCATGGTAAGTTTACTCCTGATAAAACGCAAATGGTTAGTATCAGTCTCATGGCGTATATGTTGGCGTTGCCGGCTTTTATTATCAATAAAATTTTATTACCTGCTTATTATTCCCGCAAAGACACAAAAACACCTGTTAAAATTGGCATAATCGCCATGTTCTCCAATATGGGTTTTAATCTTATATTTGTGGGTATTCTTTGGTATTTAGATTTTTTTGCTTTACACGTAGGCTTAGCATTAGCCAGTGCGGTTTCGGGTTGGATGCAAACGGTTATGCTTTATCGTGGTTTGCGTCAAGTAAATGTTATACCCAAAGCTGTTATTGAATGGAGAGTGGTCACTAAAATTTTGCTAGCAAGTCTTCTGATGGCTTTGTCGTTGTATCTATTGGTGCAGCAGTTTGGTAATTGGTCGGATTTAACGTGGTATGGCAGGTTAGGGCGATTAAGTTTCTGTATTGGTTGTGGTGTTTTGGTTTTGTATGCCAGTTTGGTCGCAATGAAGGTGAGAGTTAAACAAATGCTGGTGCATCGATGAAACTTGTTCGGTATCCTCAACAACAGCCAATACCTTGCAAAACGGCACTAACTATCGGAAATTTTGATGGTGTTCATTTGGGGCATCAGGCATTGATTAAGCGGGTTGTTGATTGCGCAAAAAAAAATGAGTTAAAATCTTGCGTGGTTTCTATGCAGCCCTTAGCCTCACAATACTTTATGGGAAAAGAGAATGTGCCTTTGTTGACGCCCTTTAAATGCAAGTACCATCTAATTAAGGCATTAAATGTGGATTATTATTGTTTGCTTAATTTTAATAAAAATCTGGCAGAATTATCAGCGGTTGATTTTATTGAAGAAATACTGCTTAAAGGATTAAATGCGCAACACATCATTATAGGCGATGATTTTAGGTTTGGTAAAAACAGAGTTGGCGATATTGCATTGCTTAAACAATACTGCCTGCCACGAGGTGTGACGGTTGCACACATCAATACTGTAGTGGAAAAAGACAATGCACGAATCAGTAGTTCACTGATACGAAAACATTTGGATAAAAGTGAATTTGATTTTGTCGAGCATAGCCTTGGGCGACGATTTTCGATTCTTGGTCGAGTGAGCAAAGGCAAGCAATTAGGGCGGACTTTGGATTTTCCTACAATCAATATAAAATTGAAAAACAGGGCTGTGCCGATTAATGGGATTTTTTGCGTTAAAGTAAAGTTTTCTGATGCAGAAACTTACCTAGGAGCTGCCAGTATTGGTACAAGACCGACAGTCAATGGCGGGTCAAATTTGCTGGAAGTTTACATTTTAGATTTTAATAAACAAGTTTATGGGCAAAATGTTGAAGTTTTGTTTTACCATAAAATAAGAAATGAAGTAAAATTTGATTCCTTAAGCGAATTAAAACAACAAATTTACGATGATGTGCTTAAAACACGTCATTTTTTTAACAACAAAAACAAAACAATAACGGAGCCATTGCGTGAGCAATAATTACAAAGAAACACTAAATTTACCCAAAACTAAATTTTCAATGAAGGCTGGATTGGCACAAAAAGAACCCATGTGGTTAAAAAAGTGCGATGAAGAAAATTTATACCATAAGTTACTAGAAGCAACCAAAGATAGGCCGCAGTTTATTTTACACGATGGTCCTCCGTATGCAAATGGCTCTTTGCACACAGGTCATGCCTTAAATAAAATTTTAAAAGACATTATTATCAAGTCAAAATTAATGTCAGGATTTTGTGCGCCTTATGTTCCTGGTTGGGATTGCCATGGCTTGCCGATTGAAATTCAAGTCGAAAAGAAATACGGCAAAGTAGGGCAGAAAATTGATGCCAAAACCTTTCGCCAAAAATGCAGGGAATACGCAAGTAAACAAGTTGAAATTCAAAAAGGTGAATTTAAACGCCTAGGTGTCATTGGTGATTGGGATAACCCGTATTTAACCAAGGATTTTAAATACGAAGCCGATATGGTTCGTGCTTTGGGAAAAATTGTTGAAAATGGTCACGTAGAAAAAGGTGTTAAACCAGTTAATTGGTGTTTTGACTGTGGTTCGGCTTTGGCTGAGGCGGAAATTGAATACCAAGATAAAATTTCTCCAGCCATAGATGTGGCTTATGCTGCCGTTGATGCCGATGCGCTTTATGCCGCTTTTGGTGTTGAAAATCAAGGTAATAAAGTTGCAATTCCGATTTGGACAACAACACCTTGGACGCTGCCGGCTTCTATGGCAGTTTCATTGCATGAAGAGTTGGACTATTCACTGGTTAAAGGGCATAAAGATTATGTGTTGGTTATTGCCGCAGCTTTAGTTAACGAGGTATGTAGCAAATATGGCATTGAAAATCCTGAAGTTATTGCTACTGTTGTAGGTAAAAATCTAGAAGGTTTAAAATTACAGCATCCATTTTATGCTGATAGACAAGTGCCTGTGATTTTAGGCGAACATGTGACAACAGAGGCGGGTACTGGCGCGGTCCATACCGCTGGTGGACACGGCGTGGATGATTTTAAAGTGTGCAATCAATACGGCATTGAAATTTATAACCCCATGGGAGGTAATGGTGTCTTTTTAGAAAGTACACCGATATTTGGTGGACAATACATCTGGAAGGCGAACAAGACAATTGTTGAATTATTGAAACAAGAAAATGCCTTGTTAAATTTTGAAGAAATCAATCATTCTTATCCACATTGTTGGCGTCATAAATCACCAACAGCATTTAGAACGACGCCGCAGTGGTTTATTAGTATGGATAAAAAAGGCTTAAGAAAGAAAGCTTTAGAGGAGATTCGGCATGTAAAATGGATTCCTGCTTGGGGTGAGTCTCGTATTTATTCCATGATTGAAACGCGTCCAGAATGGTGTATCTCTCGACAACGAACTTGGGGTGTTCCGATTACTTTATTTACTCATAAAGAAACAGGAGCATTGCACCCGGATACTTTAGAAACGATGGAAAAAGTGGCTTTGTTGATGGAAAAATCAGGTATGGATGTGTGGTTTGACACCGATAGCAATGACTTAATATCGGATGCTGAAAATTACGATAAAACCACGGATGTTTTAGATGTGTGGTTTGATTCGGGTGTTTCTCACTTTGCGGTTTTACGCGCACGTGAAGAATTGCGAGAGCCTGCCGATTTGTATCTTGAAGGTTCTGATCAACACCGTGGTTGGTTCCATTCCTCTTTGCTGACAGGTACGGCAATTAACAATCGAGCACCTTATAAACAAGTGTTAACTCATGGGTATGTGGTGGATAAAGACGGCAGAAAAATGTCAAAGTCTTTGGGTAATATCATTTCACCCAAACAGCTCATTGATACCTATGGAGCTGATATTTTACGCTTGTGGTGTGCTTCAACGGATTATACCAAAGAAATCTCGGTTTCTGATGAAATCATGAAACGCGTTGCTGACGGATATCGACGTATTCGCAACACTTCGCGCTTTTTTATTGGCAATTTAAACGATTTTGATGCAAGTAAGCAAATGCTTGAAGTGAAAGATTGTACCTTGTTAGACCAATGGGCAATCAGGCAAGCAGCGGCATTGCAAGAGGAAATTATTGCGGATTATAACACTTATCAATTTCACCAAATTTATCAAAAAATGAGCACCTTCTGTTCTCAAGAAATGGGTGCATTTTACTTGGATGTTCTTAAGGATAGATTGTACACAGCTAAAAAAGATTCTAAGGCTCGCAAATCGGCTCAAACAGCGATGCATCATATTTTGCAAGCATTGATTCGTTGGATGGCGCCAATCATGACTTATACTGCCGATGAAATCTGGAAACTCATAGGAAATGAAGAGAATATTCTTTTTGAACAATGGTATAACATTCCGCAAGTGGCAGAAAATTCGCAATGGACTGACAAGAAGTGGGATGCTATTAGAGAAATTCGTCATGCCAATACTAAATTGTTAGAACAGTTGCGTATCGCTGGCGAAATTGGATCTTCCCTTGATGCGGATGTGACTATTTATGTTGACGGAGATAAGTTTAATCAACTTAAAGACATTAATGATGAACTGCGTTTTGTGTTGATTACCTCTGCTGCGAAATTGTTGCCGATTTCAGAAAAGCCTGAAGAAGCAATAGAGTGTGAGTTGGAAGAAGGTTCTGTCTTTATTGTTGCACAAGTTGCCAAAGGTGAAAAATGCATCAGGTGTTGGCATATACGTGAAGATGTTGGCTCCAATGCAACACACCCAGAACTGTGCGGACGTTGCATAATCAATGTGGATGGTGATGGCGAGCAAAGAGATTATGCTTAATCGCTTAACGCATAAATCTGGATTGTGGTGGTTGCCAATTAGTGCCATTGTGTTCTATTTGGATCAACTAACTAAGTCCATGGCAACACAATCTTTGAAGATATACGAAGCCGTCCATGTGAATACTTATCTTAACTGGACATTAATGCATAACGAAGGCATGGCATTTAGTTTTTTAGCAGATCAATCGGGTTGGCAACGTTGGGTTATTGGTATAATTGCCATAATTATCGTTATTTGGCTGTTAATTTGGCTAACAAAAACTAAGTTAAATCAGAAGTTTCTAAACTTGGGATTGGTCTTTATTATTGGTGGTGCTTTAGGTAATATCTATGACCGTCTTAGCTTGGGTTACGTGATTGATTTTATTGAAGCGCATTATAATGAACATTATTGGCCTGCCTTTAATGTTGCAGACACCGCCATAAGTATTGGGGCTTTGTTTTTGATTTTAGATTTGCTATTTGGACAAGAAGATGAAAATCACTCTAGCTAACCCACGTGGTTTTTGCGCTGGTGTTGATCGCGCTATTGAAATTGTTAATCGTGCTATTGAACTTTTTGGCGCACCAATTTACGTTAAGCACGAAGTGGTGCACAATCGTTTTGTCGTTAATAACCTCAAAGATAAAGGAGCTATATTCGTTGAAGAACTTGATGAAATTCCCGATGATACCATTGTCATATTTTCAGCACATGGTGTTTCACAAGAAGTGCGAAGAACAGCTAAAAAGCGTGGTTTAAAAGTATTTGACGCCACTTGCCCCTTGGTTACAAAAGTGCATATGGAAGTTATGCGCTATTGCAAGAGTGATTTTAATTTAATCTTGATTGGTCATGAAGGTCATCCAGAAGTTGAGGGAACAATAGGGCAGTGGGATTGTGAAAAAGGCAGTGGAGCTGTTTTTATAGTTGAGTCAATTGGTGATGTTCAGAAGCTTAACTTAACTGATGATAAAGAGCTGGCTTACGTGACTCAAACAACACTGTCATTGGATGATACGGCAGGCATTATTTCAGCGTTAAAATTAAAATTCCCTAAGATTCAAGGCCCAAAACACGACGATATTTGTTACGCAACACAAAACCGCCAAGTTGCTGTAAAGGTATTGTCGCGAGATTGCGATTTGGTATTGGTTGTTGGCAGTGTCAATAGCTCCAACTCCAATCGTTTACATGAACTCGCCGAACGTCAAGGTGTTAAAGCTTACCTAATTGACGCCGCCGATTGTATTGATTTAGATTGGTTTGAAAATGTAGATAAAATTGGCGTCACTGCGGGAGCATCAGCCCCTGAAAAATTAGTAAAAGACGTGTTGGATTTTATCGCGACTCATTGTTCAAATGTATCCATAAATGAATTGGCAGGGGAATCCGAAAGCATGGTTTTTGCCCTGCCAAAAGAGCTTAGATTGCACCAACTTTGACCGTTCATCCTAGTAAATTAACCGTTTGTCAAAATAATACACATTATAATTGCGAGTAGTGAAATTTTCCTTATTGTGTCCTTGGTATACAAATAATTTAGATTTTCATGAATAAACACAACAGATTTATGTTCAAGAGATTAAGCCAAGGTTTTACAATGATTGAACTCATGGTTGCTCTTGCTATAGCAGGTATTCTTGTTTCCTATGGACTGCCCGCTTATAGCCGTTTTGCACAAAGGCAATCACTATCTACTGAAACAAACAACCTATTATCTGATTTGAACTTTGCTCGAAATTTGGCTATTGATAAAGGAACAAATGTTTCGCTCGTATCGAACAATGGTTCTGATTGGGAAGATGGCTGGATAATCACTCAAGACTTACCCACTAACCCAGTAACAACACAAACAGTTAGAATAAAACAACAAGTTTCAGGAAATATTACTATTACCGAAAATGGAGGCTTGGATAGAGTAACCTATGATAGCCAAGGAGGAGCTTCTACTTTGGTTAACTTTACTATTCAAAAAACACCTAACTATCCAAATTTTATTGCCTTAACTGTTTCACCATCTGGTTTAGCATCATCCAATAGGAAACTCTAATGATAGAAACTTTACTTAAAAACAGGCAAATAAAACGTTCTCAAAACGGTTTCACCTTAATTGAAGCCATGATTGCAGTAGTCGTTTTTTCATTTGGATTACTTGGTGTAGCTGGGGTTATGATTGTTTCAGTTAAAAACAACCACAATGGCTATTTGCGTTCACAAGCCACATTTCTTGCGCATTCAATCATTGAGACTATGCGGATGAATTCCTGGGAGTTATGGAGAAATGCATACAATGGGAATTATGGCAATCCTGGTTCGATAGTGGATGTTTCAACAATGTGTACTGTATCAGCGCCTTGTGGTTGTAATGCCGGCGTAGCAGCTCGCGACACTCAGCAATGGAGCAATATGATTATCCAAACCTTACCCAATGGTAAAGGTTCAATTCAATGCACTCCATCGGTTGCTATGTTAGCACCAGCTGCTTGTGATTTATCAGACGAGCCTTATTTGGGTATGTGTACCGTAACTGTTTCTTGGGATGAGTCTAATGAAACGGACGCTTCTTCAGAACAACAAGTCGTTGTTATTGCTAATCCATAATTGTGAGTACTATGAAAAATAAATACATAACTAGCATGCAAATAAAAAAGCAGGGATTCTCAATCGTTGAATTGATGATAGCATTGTTAATTGGGTTGATTCTTTTGACCGGCTTAGTAACGGTTTTTAATACCTCTTCAAAAATGAGCCGCACGCAAAATGGTTTAGCTCGCATACAAGAAAATGGACGCTACGTTCTATCGTTAATGAGGGATCAAGTTTCACAAGCTGGTTACGCTTCATGCTTTGCAGAAAAAGAGGAGAGTCCAGTGCTCGGAGGTCCAATTAATCCATCGTTGCCCCCTCCACCAGCCGCCTTAGCATCAACTAAAATTGCTTGGAATATTCAATCTGCTAATTTTGTTCCAGGACTTCCATTAGAGACAACAGCATCTGGTCAAGTTGCCTTTGATCCAGGTTTTTTATTGTTTGGTCATGAATGTGACGCAAGTGGAAATTGTATTCCTGCTTTAACAGATCCGGGCGCTGACATAAGTGCTAATGTGCCTCCAGTTGGAACTGGAGACGGTGATCGCATTGCAGGAACAGACGTGTTAACGGTTCGATATTTACGTGGTGGAAGAGAAGTCGCTTTTGTTAACTCTTCAACTAATACTATAACTTTAACTGCATTTGCAAGCGCAAACCCTCCGAGTACAGTACCAACTTCAGGTCAAGTTTTATTGATGTCTTGCGAAAACATATCTCCTTCAGTTATGAATATTGTGTCAATTGGATCTGGAGTAATTACGACAGCTCAAAGTCCGCCTAATATGAGTAAGTTACCTAAAATCTATAATTTGCAAAGAGACTTTGTTAATGTCACATATTACGTTGCCAACAATATTGTTGATGGTCGCTCTATTCCAACTCTCTATAGTTCATTTAATGGAGCAACGAATGCTGTGATAGAAGGGGTGGATGCCTTTGATGTGATTTATGGCGTAAAAGATGGTTTTTCAAATACCATGTACATTAATGCAGGAGAAGTGCAAAATGCACTTACGCCACTCAACTGTTGGCCCGCTCCTGAGTTGTTAGGAGGGGTTAGTGGGGCAACAGGTGTTATGACAAATGTTGCAGGTTGTGGCTGGCGCTCTGTGGCTACTGTTGAGATACATTTATTGTTAAATACGATTTATAACAGTAGCACACAAGATGTTGCTTTTAGGTACAGTCAGTTTGGTTCTGGAGAGTATCAAACCTCTGACCTAGCATCTGCAATACCGCATTATAAAATGCACAGAAAAGAATTTACTGCCACTATCGCATTAAAAAATATAATACACTAACATCATAAAGAAGAATTATTATGAAAAAAAATAAAATAAAATTTAACTCAAGATCAAAGCAAGGAGGTGTTGCCTTGGCTATTGGTATAATATTGTTATTAATAATATCGGTCATTGGTGTCAATTCGATGAAGTCCGCCTTGTTACAAGAAAAAATGGCAGGTGGGTTGTCCAATCGTAACTATGCCGATTCTGCGGCTTACACCTTATTAGTTAATGTGGAGCACTATTTATATGCTGCTTTTCAGCGCAATAATGGCACCAGTAGTATTTGCGAACCTTATTGTAATGATGACCCTCGATCGGATGAATGGCATGACTTTATCACGCAAAAAAGCATGACAGGAGGAATGACTTATCCAGGTTCTCCTAATCCTTTAAGTGTATTAATGCCTTATTTGCATGATGAGCCAAGGTTTATAATGACTGATACATCCCTTACTTCTGGAGGCGGAAGTGCTAATTTTGCTAACACAGTTGGCGAACTCGATAACGGTTCGGCAGGGGGAACGGCAGGAAGTTCAGGCAGTAGCGGTAATTCCAGAACAGCAAAGCTAAAAACTTATAGAATTACATCCAAAGCGAATGATAAAACCGGCAATTATTATGTGTTGTATGAATCAGTTTATGCCATGGTTGCTAACTAAGGAGATGAAAATGAAAAAGAATAATATTAAAATTAAATCACTGATAGGCATTGCTTTATTATCCTCTTTATCGCAAGCCTTATCGATACCATTGTTGTTGAAAGATGAGCCTTTATACCTCAGTCAATCCGTACCACCTGCGCTAGCTATTACCTTTGATGATTCAGGTAGCATGGCTTGGGGTTTTATGCCGTCAGGTCGATCTTATGGTGGCAACAGAAGAAGTACGGCATCATCGGATTACAATGAAATTTATTACGATCCAAGTATTGACTATAAGCCACCGATTCGTTCGGATGGAACTTTATTTCCAAATTCAAATTACAATGCCGCTCAATTTGATGGTTTTTATTTGGGTGGTAATACGGCAACACGTCTGGGAAGCTTGACAAATTTAAGCAATAATTACCAAATGGTTTGGGAGAGTTACCCAAACTACGCTACAGGAGGATCAAGTAGAAGTTTTCAGACTGCATCAAGACCAGCATCGCGTGAAGGGTATTATTATGAGTGGAATGGTCCTGGTGCTCCGACAAGAAATGGAGCTGCAGGTACTGGTCCTGGTCAGTATACCTTACATAGAATGAATTCGGCAACTGCACAGGAAAGACAAAATTTTGCCAACTGGTATACGTATTATAACACACGAGGCAAGTTAGCAAAATCAGCTGTTAGCCATGCGTTTGTTAATTTTGGGCCTGATTTTAAAATAGATTGGCAGCAATTAAATAACCTATCGTATGTTGCAAGTGGTGCTAATATGGATTTATTTGCAGATGGACACCGTGATGATTTTTATGATTGGTTGTATTCAATTCCAGCTAGTGGTGGAACGCCATTAAGGTTGGCAACTCAAAGAGCGGGTGAATTATTTAGACAGGGTAGCTTAACTGATACGAACAGTCCCTATTATGATGCTAATTTTGGCTCTGAATTATCGTGCCAACAAAATTTTCATATAGCCATATCTGATGGTGGGTGGAATAGCGCATCAGGAGCAACGACAAATTCTGATAATTCAGCAACGACTTTTCCAGCATTAGATCCCACAGGAGTAAATTTAGTCTATAATTACAGTCCAACTAGTTTACCTTCCAGTATGTACGCAGCTACTCAAGGTAACACTTTGGCTGATAAAGCCTTTGATTATTGGAGAAGAGATTTAAGAGCTTCTCTAGAGAACAGAGTGCCACAATATATCGAAGATTTTACGGATAGAAATGGTAATACAGTTGTTGTGCCTACGGGAAAACAGTGGTGGGAAGAGCCTGAGTTATTTTGGAATCCTCTTAATGACCCAGCTTCCTGGCAACATATGGTAAATTTTAATATTGGATTAGGCGTATTTGGTGCATTAAATCCAGCATCAAGTTTAGCGGGTATCAGAGATGGGACATTAACGTGGCCAGGAACTGGTGCAACAGGAGGTTTAATTGATGATGTTTGGCATGCTTCTTTAAATAGTCGGGGTAAATTTTTTAGTGCAAAGGATCCAGCCGAACTCGCAACTGCATTAAATAAAGTTGTTTCAAATATCATTACACGCAAAGGTAGAGCCAGTGCGGGTTCAGTTTCAGGTAATGTGGTGGGTTTAGATTCTTTTGTGTATAAGACAGGATTTGATACATCTGACTGGTCTGGGGAGGTCACTGGGGCTATCTTAAATGCAGATGGAACAACCGGATCAGTACAATGGGATGCGAGTTGTAAATTAACAGGTGGTTTATGCCCTTCAACAGGATCTGTTGTAACAGCTTCTCAAACAGCAAGTTCTCGAAATATAATTACAACGGATGGCTATACGAAATTTAATTTCACTAGTGGAACTTTGCCTTCAATTGCCATTGGAAAATTACTTAATACACAGTTTGTTATAGATTCAGCAGGCCTTATAAATTTAACTGATGTTGTTAATTATTTAAGAGGCGATCAATCACAAGAAATTAAAAATGGAGGAATTCTAAGAGACAGACGTAGCCTTCTAGGTGATGTTATACACTCTGCACCTCTATTAATCCGTGGTCCTTCAGCTAACTACGATGATGAGGTATGGCCAGAATTATCACCAGAAAGAATAGCAGCTGATAATGGAGATGGCTATGCGGTTTTTCGCGACACTAATAAAAGCAGAAACAGTATTGTATTAACAGGAGCAAATGATGGCATGTTGCATGCTTTTGATTCTGGATTAAATAACCCTTCAAGTGGAGGTAATGAACTATGGGCATTTATCCCATCATCTTCATTTGATCACATGGCAGAATTGCTGGATCCAACTTACCAACATAAATCCTTTGTGGATGCCGCTCCATTTGTGCGAGATGCATTTATAGGAAGTGATTGGGGAACTTATGCTTTAGGTAATTTACGCCATGGAGGAAAGCTTTTTTATGCATTGGATTTAGGAGAATCACCTGAAGAAGAGCCAAATGTTTTATGGGAATTTTCGGATGTTCAAGAACCCGACGATATGGGGTATACCTATTCTGGCGGCATCATAGTTAGAGTCTACGACCCGACAAGTCATGCTTCAAAATGGGTTGCAATTTTACCAAATGGATACAACAGCAATAACCAGAAATCAGTAATGTATGCTGTAGATTTAGAAACTGGAGTTTTATTACATAAATGGTTAGGTAATGGTGGTTCAAATGCAGAACCTAATGGCATGGGTCCTCCAGTAGCTGCCGATTTTGTTGCTTATGCTCCAAGTGATCCATCTACAACTTCTTATGCTGCAGACCAAGGAACTGATTTTATCTATGCAGGTGATTTACATGGAAATTTATACAAGCTGAATGCTTTAGATGTTTTCTCGTCAGGTACTAGTACTGCTGAGATTATATTTGATGGCAGTAAGGATCAGCCAATAACAACACCACCTCGTGTTTTCACACCAGGGGATGCAACTGAGGATGTATTAGTTATCTTTGGAACAGGAAAATACATTGAAACACCTGATAGGGATGTTAATACCACACCAACACAGTTTTTAATGGGCTTACGTGATGCTAAAGACTCCTATCCTCAGTACTCTAATTCAGACGTTAATGGAAGAATTGTTGAGCAAAATATTACAGAATCAACAACAGGGTTTAGGGAGGTAACTGACAATTTAGTGAATTCAACTCAGAGTTGGATGACTCGTTTGCCTAGTCAGGGTGAAAGAATGGTCAATGTATTGGGTCGTGATAACAGAACAAAGACATTGTTATCTTTGTCTATTATACCAACTGGCTTAGATCCATGCTTGCCAGGTGGACAAAGTTGGGTGATGTTATTAGATGCCCGTTCAGGTGGTAGAAGAGCTGATCAACCATTTAGAAATGGCAACGCTGATGGTATTTTTGTGGCAGATTTAGTCTTAGGTGCAAATATTCTGACGACGCCAGGTGGAAATACCACGACATTAAACCTTGATACAACAGGATCTGGAAGTGCTAGTTCCATAAATATCGAATTACCAACAAAAGTATGGGGCAGAAAAAGTTGGCACCGTATAATATTGGACTAACTCAGGAGAATTTAAATGTTAAATAAAAGTATAGTATTTATTGGATTATTAGTGTTATCAACATTGAGTTTTGCAGATGACCTTGTTTCCAGACAATCAATTAAAGCGAAAGTAATAAATGTAGAAATAAAGAAAAATTCTCAGGGTGATAAAGACGTATTTATCTCTTTGGAAATTAACAAAGAAGTTAAGCGTTTCGGATTTAGCCCGTTTAGAGGTGAGAATGTATTTTATAAAGCCAATTTAACAACATTGCCAATTCAAAATATAAAAATTGGACAGGTTTATAATGTTGAATTGGGAAAGTTTTCAATGCCTAATAAGAATGATTTGATAGATAGGGTGTATTATATTGGAGAACCCTCATTCTCTTTTGGAGCATTTGAATCGTTATGAATAAAGAAGAACAAGGTTTTACATTAGTTGAATTATTGGTTGTTATTGCAATAATTGGTGTGATTATGGCTTATGCTATACCTTCTTATCAAAGGCAAGTCATTCGAAGCAAGAGAGTTCAGGCTCACAATGTGCTAACTCAAATATCAGCAAGGCAAGAGAAAAACAATTCTGTTTTTTTACAATATGCATCAACTATCAATGCAGGTACTACACCCACAGCAACTGATTTAGGCTTTGCAGGGATAGATTTTATGAGTTCCCCTGATTATCTATATACTATGAACAATACTGATGGATATACCATTACAGCTACCGCGCAAGGTTCAACACAAGTGAATGATAATTTTGGTCCAGATGATTGTACTGTGTTAACACTTAATTCTTTAGGTGAAAAAACACCGTTATCTTGTTGGCAATAAAGCTAAATAGGTTAAGAAAGAAAACAGTTTACCTGTTTTCTTTCAATAATCTTTGTTTATCTCTGCTCCAATCACGGTTTTTCTCGGTCATGCGTTTGTCATGAATATTTTTGCCTTTTGCTAATGACAGTTTAAGTTTGATTTTTCCCGCTTTCCAGTAGAGTTTTCGAGGCACTAAGGTTAATCCTTTTCGTTCAATAGCACCAATTAACCGTGTAATTTCTTTTTTATGCATTAATAATTTGCGAGGGCGCATTGGCTCTGTTTCAACATGAGTGGATGCACTTAATAAAGGAGTGATATGGGTTCCAATCAAATAAGCTTCAGCATTTCTAATAAATACATAAGAATCATTAAACTGGACTTTTCCTTGTCTTAGGCTTTTGACTTCCCAACCTAATAAAGACAAACCCGCTTCAAAATCTTCTAGAAACGAATATTCATAACCCGCTTTTTTGTTAATTGCGATGACATTTGATGGTGTTTTTTTCTTTTTTTTACTCATGAGTGCAATTGTACTAAAATTTACCATAAAAGTTGTATAATAAGCTTTTTTTTAAACAAATCTATGCACCAAGTACACCGACAAGCCATTGTCAGACATAATGCCAGACAAATGTATGATTTAGTCAACCTAGTTGAAGAATACCCACAATTTTTAAATTGGTGTCATGACTCTCATGTAATTGAAAAAAATGAAAAATACATGGTCGCTGGAATGACCGTAAGTTTGGTTGGTATAAAACAAAAATTTACTACTAAAAATGAATTTTTCCAAAAGGAAAATGGCTTTAATATAGAATTAAGTCTAGTTAAAGGTCCTTTTGAAAAGCTTTCTGGAAACTGGGTTTTTACTCGCTTAACTTCAGATGCAAGCAAAATAGAATTGCACCTCAATTTTAATTTTAAATCAGGTATACTTAATGGCGCATTTAAAAGAGCTTTTGGTACTATAGCGCAACAACTGGTTACTGATTTTGTTAGGAGAGCCAAGCATGTCTACAATTGAAATAATTTATCCTACCTTAAAAAAACAAGAATCTCTTTTTGTAGAATTTAACAACGGCATGACGATCAAAGAGGCAATTGAAATGTCTGGTATTTTGCAGCAATTTAAAGAAATTGATTTAAAAATAAATCACGTAGGGATTTTTAACCAAATAAAAAAACTAAATGAAGAAGTAAAAGCAGGCGATAGAGTGGAGATATATCGACCACTCATAGCCAATCCTAAAGAAGTTCGGAGAAAACGAGCAGAAAAACAAAAAGAAGCTGGAATTATTAAATAAACCTCAATTATTCCGCTTCTTCAGATATTGTTGTGCTGTTTTTTTCAGGAAAATAATTGCCCTCTGTTTTTATAAGTTTGTTGTCTTTAAAAAAGAGTGTTAAATGTTTAACTTTATCGATTTTCCCTTTGATTTTGAATGTGTTGACATAATCCCATCTGTTTTGATTAAAGGGATCTGCAATTGCAGGCGTGCCTAGTATAATTGCAATCTGTCTCTTACTCATGCCTGGTTTGATTTGGTCTACATCAGTTTGGACTAAAACATTGCCTTGTTGTACTTGAGTTTTATAGATACATGCCGTTGTGAAGAATGCAATAAACAAGCTTAATAGAATTGTGTTGAATTTCATAATAATAACTAAATTTTTAACTGCTCGAATGATACAATAATGCGCGTTAAATAGCTGTTAATTTCAGTCAAATAATTTAAATGAGAAAAAAATGAAAGGTCAAGACATTAAGGATGCTGGTTTAAAGGTTACTTTGCCCCGTTTACAAATATTGGAATTTTTTGAAAAAAATCCAGGAAAACATTTTTCAGCTGATGATTTGTTTACACAGATTAGAAAATCAAATAATGAGATTGGGCTCGCAACAATTTATCGTGTTTTAAATCAGTTTGAATCGGCGGGTTTGTTAGTAAAACATCAATTTGATAATGCTCTAGCAATCTATGAATTAGATACAGGTGAGCATCATGACCATATGGTAGATGTGGATTCTGGCGAAGTTAAAGAATTTTATAATCAAGAACTTGAAGAGTTACAAGTCAAGTTAGTTCAATCCTATGGTTACGAATTAATCGATCATAATATGGTCTTATACGTTAAGAAAATTAAATAATGGAAATTTATAAAGTATTCACAGTAGAGTCCGCGCATTGGCTGCCCAATGTTCCTGATGGACACAAATGTGGTCGTCTACACGGTCATTCAATTAAAATCATTATTTCATTAGCTGATAAAATAGGTGAAGAAACAGGTTGGGTTGCTGATTTTGCAGATATTAAATCGGTTTTTAAACCCTTATATGAAGAACTTGACCATAATTGTCTCAATCATATAGAAGGCTTGGAAAACCCCACGAGTGAAAACTTATGCATTTGGATTTGGCGTAAATTACAACCATTATTGCCAACTCTTTCTAAAGTGGAAGTTTGTGAGACATGTAATTCTGGCTGTATTTATTATGGACCAATAGAATGAATGAAGTTATAACCAAAGCATTAGGTTTACAAATGAACGGCTTCCATACAGAAGCATTAAAAATTTTTCAAAAAGCCTTACAAAAAGAACCGATGCATTCAACTTTATGTGAATATTATGGCTCAACACTTTTGTCTCTTGGGCAAAACAATGAAGCTAAAAAATATTTAACCAGAGCACTAAATCAAAATATTGAAAAGCCTCAAGTCTTAAATAACTTATCCACAGCTAATCGAGCTCTTGGTTTGTTCAATGAAGCCTTGTTAAATGCAAAATCCGCACTTAAATTCAAACCAGATTATCTGGATGCTTGGGTAAATCGCGCAAATATTCACATGGATTTAAGGCAATGGGGTGAAGCCATAGAAGCGTATAAAAATGCCATTAATTTAGATAAAGACGACAAAGGACCTTATTTAAGTTTGGCGCGTGTTTATTTGTTTAATCATGAATACGATAATGCCTTAAAGCTGTATAAAAAATGTTATACGCGCTTTAATGATGTGGAGTTTTTAGTTGGTGAATTAATTTGCTATCGAGCAAAAAAGGATTACGCTAAAGCAGTGGATTTTTCTTATAAATTAAAAGAAAATTATGATAATGAACTCATGTGGTTTGAATGGATCCAGACTTTATGGATGGCAAATGACAAAAAACGTGTTAAAGAAGAGTCAAAAAAAGCAATTGAAAAATTTGGAGAATATCCTGCGTTAATGAGTATTGTTAATTTACTTGAAGAAGATTAGCTTGATGATTCGATATAGATTACAAAAAAGTAAGCTTAAATTTTTTGTTTCTATCGTGTTGTTTTTTCTACTTCTTTATACATGGATTTCTATTTCATCTTGTGCACATAAAGTGCCTTCAAATCCTGATAATATATGCACGATATTTGATGATAAATGGCGATGGCATAAACACGCTAAGAGGTCACAAAAAAAATGGGGTACACCTATTCACGTCCAAATGGCAATACTCAAACAGGAATCTGGCTTTCAATACGATGCAAAACCAGGGAGAAAAAAGCTATTGGGACTTATTCCATGGAAACGTAAATCAACTGCTTATGGCTACGCTCAAGTCTTAAATGCAACATGGAAAGAATACATAAAAGCAACTGGAAACAAAGGGGCTGATAGAGATAGTTTTAAAGATGCTATTGATTTTGTTGGGTGGTACACTAATCAAAGCTATAAAAAAGCAAAAATATCAAAATGGGATACACGAAATCAATACTTGGCATATCATGAAGGGCAGGCAGGTTATTTAAAAAAGAGTTACAACGAAAAGAAATGGTTGCTCTTAGTAGCAAAAAAAGTAGATGCACAATCTAAAAAATACGCACAACAAATAAAATCGTGCCAATAAAGTTGAACTAATTGTTTTAAATGTTATCATAGGACTAATGAAAACACAAAATCACAAAAAATTAATCGCTTTAATGCTGCTAATATTCGTTGGTCAAGTGTTTTCTGCGCCAATTTTTTCGTGTTCTCAACATCAGGAAGCTCAATCATCTGTAATGATGGACATGCATATGGACAGCATGGATTCTTCAGAAATGGATTCCATGAGTATGGATTGTTGTGGTAATCAGTGTGATTGTCCAGATGCGATGTGTTTTAGCCATGTTTTCATCAGCTCTATCGATGCCACTTCAAGTTACAATACGCCGAAAGCACACCTAATAATTACTCGGTCTATCTTAATTCAAAAGCACTTAATTAGTGCTATTTTTCACCCTCCAATTTTAAGTTAACACAATATACCTACGTCTGAAATAAGGCGAAACTAATTTGTTACTTAAAATAATCGGAGGCAGAAATGTCACTCAAAAAAATTCTGTTATTGGCGATATTGTCAATAACCCTCACTGATAAAGCACAAGCCCAAAATGCATTGAGCTTAGAAAAAACCATAGCCATCGCACAACATAATGATTTGTGGCTGATAAACAATCGTTACCAACAAAAGGCAACCCAAAGTTTAAGCGTAGCATCTGGGCAATTGCCTGATCCTAAGGTCTCTTTGGCTTTTTTAAATTTCCCAACCGACACGTTTAATTTTGGGCAAGAACCCATGACGCAATTAAAAGTCGGTGTTTCACAAATGTTTCCACGGGGCAAAACCTTAGCGTTAAAACGTGAACAGTTAGAACTTAAAAGCGATATATTTCCTTTTCAACGACTCAATCGCAGCGAAAAAGTCAAAGTGATTGTCTCAAAGTTATGGTTGGATGCTTATAAAGCCCAAGAAAGCATTGCCTTGATTGAAAAAAATCGTGCACTTTTTGAGCAATTATCAGAGGTTGCAGAATCTTCTTACTCTTCTGCTTTAGGTCGAACATCACAACAAGATATCATCCGAGCACAACTTGAATTGACACGCTTAGAAGATCGATTAACCATGCTGAGCCAGAAATACGACAGGGCTATTCAAAACCTCTCGGGCTGGATAAATGATTATTATCTTGAAAATTATCAAAACCAGCAAGTCAGCAAAGGCATCAATAACAGTAACAACATTAAATTGAACAGCCAATTGCCTGATATTAAATTAAAAAACAAACTCTTAACCTTGGCATTGGATGATAAAAAAATTTTGCAATTATTTAAAAACCACCCTGCGGTTGTGGCATTGCAACAAAAATTAGCCGTCAGCGACAAAGGTATTGATTTAGCCAAACAAAATTACAAACCAGGATGGGGTGTTAATGCCAGTTATGGTTATCGAGGCGAATCACCAAGCGGCATCAATCGAGCTGACTTTCTCACACTTGGTGTCACTTTTGATGTGCCTTTATTTACCAAAAACCGCCAAGACAAAAAGCTCCAGGCTGCTGTTGCTCAAAGTGATGCCGTGCAAACTGAAGAGTTATTGCTGTTGCGGCAAATGTTGGCATCGTACAAGTCACTTGTCAGTCAATTAAAACGTTTGGATGAAAGGCAAAAACTTTACCAAAAAACCTTATTGCCGCAAATGAACGAACAAGCCGTGGCTTCACTTTCCGCTTACACTAATGATACTGGTGATTTTGCAGAAGTCGTTCGGTCTCGAATTGCAGAATTAAACGCACAAATAGATGCATTAAGCATAGATGTTGATAGACAAAAAATTATCGCCCAAATTAACTACTTCTTTAAACAAGTATAAGGAAAAAAACAATGAAAAAACCAATAATAACCCTCATTCTTGGCATTGCCATAGGCTTTGCCGCAATGTTCGTATTCAATAAATTTCAATCACCTGCTGGCTCTGCAGCCACGGGTTCGGAAGAGAGTGCATCAAAAGAAAAGAAACCCTTGTACTGGGTCGCCCCAATGGATGCCAATTATCGTCGTGATAAACCAGGTAAATCACCGATGGGCATGGACTTAATTCCTTATTACGGTGATGAAGGTGGTGGCAATGATGCAGGGCCTGGCACAATTCGTATAAACCCTGATGTGGTTAATAATCTAGGTGTGAGAACCACAAAATCCATAAGAAAACCTTTGCATTTTGAAATCAATACTGTCGGTTACGTGGCTTATGATGAGGACAAGCTGGTGCATGTGCATTCACGTATTGAGGGTTGGATTGAACAATTGTTTGTTAAAGCGGTAGGTGATAAGGTAGAAAAAGGTCAAGCCCTTTATTCAATATATTCACCGTCATTGGTCAATGCCCAAGAAGAATTATTACTGGCATTAAAACGCAACAATAAAGTGCTAATTAACGCTGCCAAAGACCGACTCAAGTCTTTACAATTGCCGCAATCCGCCATAAACAAACTGATTAAAACCCGCAAAGTGCAACAAAATATTACCTTTTTTGCCCCACAAGGTGGATTTGTGGACAAATTGAATATCCGTCAAGGATTTTTTGTTAAACCTGCCATGACTTTATTGTCAATTGGAGATATTGATAATGTTTGGGTCGAAGCAGAGGTCATTGAATCGCAGATTTCGCATATTTATCCCAATTTGCCCGTGAGTATGCAGGTTGATGCGATACCGACCCAATCATTTAATGGCAAAGTTGATTATATTTACCCAACTTTAGATGCAAAAAAACGCACCCTTAAAATTCGGATTAAATTTGCCAACAAAGACCATAGCCTAAAACCTAATATGTTTGCCACGATTCAAATCCACCATAACGAACAACAACCCTTATTGTTAGTCCCAAGTGAAGCAGTCATTCGTTCGGGTAAAGCCAGTCGTGTGGTTTTGGCCTTGGGTGAAGGGCAATTTAAATCCATTGAAGTCAAAACAGGCAGAAAAAGTGATGATTATATCGAAATTTTATCAGGACTTGATGAAGGGGAAGAAGTTGTTACTTCTGCACAGTTCTTGCTGGATTCCGAATCTTCTAAAACTTCTGACTTTAAACGCATGAATCATGAAGAAAGAGAAATTTCTTCGGCAACTGTTAATGGCACAATTAACTCTATTATGCAAGACATGAGAATGGTCAATATCAGCCGTGAAGCGATTGAAAAATGGGGCAGGGATGCGGCTACTTTGGATTTTTTAGTTGATGATACTGTTGGCATGTATGGTTTAAAAGCTGGCATGAAAGTCATGTTTACTTTTGAAATACGTGAACAAGGGTTTGTGATAACTAGTATCATGGACATGGGAGAAAAATAATGATTGCCAATATTATCCGTTGGTCTGTAGGCAACCGATTTTTCGTTCTGCTTGGGACTTTTATGTTGGTTGGTGTGGGTTTGTTTGCCTTAAAAAATACACCGGTTGACGCCATTCCAGATTTGTCCGATGTGCAAGTTATTATTAAGACATCTTATCCCGGACAAGCCCCACAAGTGGTACAAGATCAAGTCACCTACCCAATGACCACCGCCATGTTATCGGTACCTGGTGCGGTCACGGTTCGGGGTTATTCGTTTTTTGGTGATTCTTACGTTTATGTAATTTTCGACGAAAAAACCGACTTGTACTGGGCACGTTCGCGTGTTTTAGAGTATCTTTCCCAAGTGGCTCCAACTTTACCAGCCGCTGCCAGACCGCAATTAGGGCCTGATGCCACAGGTGTGGGTTGGGTTTATATTTATTCATTGATTGATAAAACAGGCAAAAACGACCTGTCGCAATTACGCAGTTTACAAGACTGGTTTTTGAAGTATGAACTGCAAACAGTTCCTGGTGTTTCTGAAGTCACTGCTGTTGGTGGTATGGTTAAGCAATACCAAGTGCAAGTTGATCCTGAAAAATTACGTGCCTACAATATTCCTTTGTCCCATATTGGCATGGCGATTAAAAAAGGCAACCAAGAAATTGGTGCATCGGTGATAGAAATGGCAGAAGCTGAATACATGGTGCGCACCACAGGTTATCTCAAAAACACCACCGATATAGGCAATATTCCCCTTGGTACAAATGTCAATGGCGTGCCATTATTACTCAAAGATGTTGCCGATATTGGCACAGGTCCGCAAATGCGTCGCGGTATTGCCGAACTCAATGGCGAAGGTGAGACAGTTGGCGGTATTATCGTTATGCGTTTTGGTGAAAATGCCCAAAAAGTCATTGATGGTGTCAAAGAAAAACTCGAACAACTCAAAAAAGGCCTGCCAGAAGGCGTAGAAGTGGTTACTGTCTATGACCGCAGTGGATTAATTGAAAAAGCAGTCGAAAACCTGTGGCATAAACTACTCGAAGAATTTGCCGTAGTGGCATTGGTTTGTATGATATTTTTGTTCCATATTCGTTCTTCGCTTGTGGCAATATTCAGCTTGCCAGTTGGTATCTTATCCGCCTTTATGATTATGCATTTTCAAGGACTCAATGCCAATATTATGTCATTAGGAGGGATTGCCATCGCTATTGGTGCGATGATTGATGGGGCGATTGTGCTGATTGAAAACATGCACAAACACATGGAGGCAACCCCGATTACCAAAGAAAATCGCTGGAAAATTGTGGCAGATTCTGCTGCCGAAGTGGGTCCGGCTTTATTTTTTAGTTTGTTGATTATTACCGTCAGTTTTATCCCCGTTTTCACTCTCGAAGCCCAAGAAGGACGCATGTTTGCACCGTTGGCATTTACCAAAACCTACGCTATGGCAGCCTCAGCTTTTTTAGCCATCACTTTAGTGCCCGTACTTATGGGTTATTTTATTCGAGGTAAAGTTTTACCCGAGCATAAAAATCCCATCAATCGCTTTTTAATCGCCATTTATCTGCCTGTGTTAAAAACCGTGTTGCGTTTTCCAAAAACCACACTTTTAGCGACATTATTGGTGTTAATTGTGGGCATGTATCCTGTTAATAAAATCGGTGGTGAATTTATTCCTCCATTGGATGAAGGCGATTTAATGTACATGCCAACCACTTATCCAGGTATTTCTATTGGTAAAGCCCGCGAGTTATTGCAACAAACCGATAAACTGATTAAATCAGTTCCAGAAGTCATCACCGTATTTGGCAAAGTCGGGCGAGCAGAAACAGCCACCGATCCCGCACCATTGACCATGATTGAAACCTTTATACAGCTCAAACCAAAAAGTGAATGGCGAGAAGGCTTGACCAAAGAGGATTTGAAAAAAGAACTCGATGGTTTGGTTAAATTACCCGGAGTCACCAATGCTTGGGTTGAGCCTATAAAAACCCGTATTGATATGTTAGCCACAGGCATCAAAACCCCAGTTGGGATAAAAATTGCTGGCCCTGAACTCATTGAAATCGAAAAAATTGGTAAAAGACTGGAGGAAATCCTCAAAAATGTGCCTGGAACTGCTTCGGTTTATTCCGAACGTGTCGCAGGTGGTCGCTATATCAAGGTCGACATTAAACGTGCAAAAGCCGCACGTTATGGCATGAGTATTGCCGATATTCAACAAGTGGTAGCATCAGCCATTGGTGGCATGAATGTCACGCAAACGGTCGAGGGTTTGGAGCGTTATCCAGTCAATGTCCGTTATCCACAAGATTACCGCAATTCACCTGAAACATTAGCCCGATTACCCATAGTTAACAACATGGGTCAAACCATATCACTGGGCGATGTCGCCAATATCTTTGTTGAAGATGGACCACCAGGCATAAAATCTGAAAACGCTCGCTTAAACGGTTGGTCATTTATTGATATTGATGGTGTGGATGTCGGTACCTATGTGGTGGATGCACAAAAAATCGTTCAAGAGCAACTGAAATTACCTTCGGGTTATTCAATTACATGGTCAGGACAATACGAATACATGCAACGTGCCAAAGAAAAACTAAGCTATGTTGTACCTTTGACTCTCGCTATTATTGTAATTTTATTATTTATGAATTTTCGTAATTTCATTGAAGTAGCCATCATTATGGGAACGCTTCCTTTGGCAATGGTTGGAGGTATTTGGTTGATGTATATTCAAGGTTATAACTTCTCAGTCGCCGTGGGTGTTGGTTTTATTGCTCTTGCTGGTGTGGCAGTAGAAATTGGCGTGATTATGCTGGTTTACCTCAATCAAGCCTATCAAAAAATGCAAAAAGATTTCAAAAATAAAACCATCAAATTAGATGATTTACGTCACGCAGTCACCCAAGGTGCTGGTATGCGGGTACGCCCAGTAATGATGACCGCTGCCGCCATTATCGTTGGTCTATTGCCGATTTTATACGGAACAGGCACAGGTTCAGAGGTCATGAGCCGAATTGCTGCCCCTATGGTTGGTGGCATGGTCACAGCGGTTATCTTAACCTTATTGGTTGTGCCATCAGTGTTCTTTTTGTGGCGAGCGCAAGCAGTAAAGAAAAATTTAAAATTAATTAAAAGTAAATAATAAAATAGGTTATACGAGTGAAAACATTAACTCAGTATCAAATTAGACTGGATCCCCGCATTCGCGAGGATGACATTTGTGTCTCTTTTGTCATTCCCGTGAAAACGGGAATCCAGTTTCAATTAAGCGCTGGATTTCAGAGTTTGCGTAGATAACTAAACAACAGGAGAAAAAAATGAAACACGTAAAATTATTAATCTTAACAACTGTAGTAGTGATGTTCTCAACAACAGTCAATGCACATGGTGACAAAAACCATGATAAAGAGGCTCATGATAAAGAGGCTATTTTAAAAATTATTGATGGCATTAAATACGGCTGGGAAAATGGCGATGGAAAACCATTCCGCCAAAACTTTTTAGATTTCAAAGGTGCCAGATACATTGAATCTGGTGGGCAAAATGCGGGACTTGATAGCTTGGTTACTCACCATGTCGAGCCAGAAAAAGACGCTCTAGAATACTTAAAGCTCGATTTTTCAGATATTGAAGTCAATTTTGAAGGTGATTTTGCATGGGCTGTAGCCACGACAAGAGTCAAAGGTAAAGTGAGAAATTCAGAACGCACTTTTGACAAATCAGGCTATCAGACATTTTTGTTTCGCAAAATCAACGACCAATGGAAAGTGGTACATACCCATTCTTCATCGCGTGATTATAAACCAAAAAAGCAGCAAGTAAAATCCGAAAAGCACGATTCAAAAGATCACAAGCATTAAGAGTATAGGACAATGAAAGAGATTATTAACAGCCCTTTAAATCGCCGCAAGTTTGTTACTGGCGTTGCCGCTGGTGGACTACTTTATGGACTTGGTGGTTTTTCAAACAGTTTTGCAAACACTCAAGCCCAAGCAAAATTTCACCACCATCCAACTTTAAAAGGCAAGCAGTTCAACCTTGATATAGGCTATATGCCCGTTAATTTTACTGGTAAACAACGTTTGGCAACTGCCGTTAACGGTTCAGTTCCTTGTCCGACATTGTACTGGCAAGAAGGGGATGAGGTAACACTGAGGGTGAGTAATAAACTCAAACACTCTAGCTCAATTCATTGGCATGGCATTATTTTAGATACGCAAATGGATGGCGTGCCTGGCTTGAGTTTTGATGGAATTGATGCTGGGAAAACATTTGTCTATAAATTTAAAGTCAATCAAAGTGGAACTTATTGGTACCACAGCCATTCAGGTTTTCAAGAACAAACTGGTATGTATGGGGCGATAGTCATTTATCCCAAAGAACCCGACCCAGTAAGCTATGACCGTGAACACGTGATTGTTTTATCGGATTGGTCGGATGAAAAACCTGAGAAAATTTATAGAAAGCTCAAAAAAATGAGTGACTATTATAATTTCCGTGAAAGAACCAGTTTAGACTTGTTTGAAGAAATCAAATCCAAAGGCGTCAAACAGACCTACAAAGACCGCAAAATGTGGAATAAAATGCGCATGAGTGACCGTGATTTATCTGATGTTACGGGTTATACATACACTTACCTCATGAATGGCATAACGCCTGATGAAGGCTGGAAGGGTCAATTTAAGAAAGGCGAAAAAGTTCGCCTTAGAATAATTAACGCCTCAGCCATGACGTTATTTGATATAAGAATTCCAGGCTTAAAAATGAAAGTTGTGGCAGCCGATGGGCAAAATATCGAGCCTGTTACGGTTGATGAATTTCGCATGGGTGTGGCAGAAACCTATGATGTTATAATCGAGCCAAAAGAAGACTCTGCTTATACCATTTTTGCTCAAAGTATTGATAGAACAGGCTTTACTCGTGGAATATTAGCACCCAGTGCAGAACTCAATGCACAGGTTCCAGCAATGGATCCCCCTCCTTTACTAGGCATGCGAGACATGGGAATGGCGGGCATGATGAATATGAAAGGGATGGATATGAAAAATATGAGCATGAAAAGCATGGATAGGAAAGGCATGGATATGAACCACAGCAAAATGAAAGGCATGGATCATGCAAAAATGTCAGGTATGCAAGTCAGTCATGATGAGATGAAAACATCAGGAAAAGCGGGTTTTGGTAGCCAAACAAAACCAACCCATGTCAAAACAGAATTCGGCCCACACGTAGATATGCGTGCCATGAGTCCACAAAGTGGATTAAATGACCCTGGCATAGGCTTGCGGAATAATATGAAATTATATGGTCGAAAAGTATTAACTTATGCCGATATTTGTGGCTTAGCTGAAACTGAAGACAAGCGCGATCCAAGTCGCGAAATTGAACTGCACTTAACCGGAAATATGAGTCGATATATGTGGTCGATTAATGGCATTAAATTTGCCGATGCCGATCCCATACAACTTAAATACGGTGAACGGGTACGAATTACTATTTTCAATGACACCATGATGACTCACCCGATACACTTGCATGGTATGTGGAGTGAATTAGAAACCAATGAGCCCAAATACATTCCTAAAAAACACACCATTAATGTACAAACAGGTTCAAAAATTAGTTATTTGGTAACAGCCGATGCCAGAGGTCGTTGGGCTTACCATTGTCACTTGTTGTACCACATGCCTGGTATGTTCCGAGAAGTGCGTGTCAGTTGAGGAGGATAATGATGAAAACAACAACTAAATTAATCATTATTTCATTGATTTTGCAAATATCAACAAGTTTTGCAGGAGCCAAAGACGACCCTTTTATCAGTAAATTTATGTTTGATCAATTGGAAAGCCGAAATGCCGATGGCAGCAATCCTTTTGTTTTGTCCGGGCAGTTTTGGTTTGGTCACGATTTAAAAAAATTGTGGATAAAAACCGAATTTGAACGCACAGGCGGTGAAACCGAAGAGGCTGAAATTCAAGCACTGTTTAGCAAAGCCATTGCTCCTTATTGGGATATGCAAATGGGTATACGTTCAGATTTAGGTATTGACGCTTTAACCAACAGAAATTGGGCAGTGCTTGGCTTGCAAGGTTTAGCACCTTATTTTTTCGAAATAGATACAGCCTTTTTTATTGGAGAAAATGGCAGAACCGCCCTAAGATTTGAAGCGGAGTATGAGCTGTTATTTACCCAAAAATTAATTTTAACACCAGAAATCGAGGTTAACTTTTATGGCAAAGATGACCCACAAACTCGTGTTGGCTCAGGCTTGTCGGATAGTGAAATAGGGCTAAGACTGCGTTATGAATTTAGACGTAATTTTGCACCTTATATAGGCTTGGTCAAGACAAATACATTTGGTCAAAGTGCAGAATATTTACGCACAGAAGGTCAAGCGGTTAGCGATTCACAATTTGTAATCGGAATCAGATCATGGTTCTAAACACAACAATAAACAGGAGAAAAACACAATGAAAGATCCAGTTTGCGGCATGAATGTCGATAGGCAAGCACAATACAGCAGTCAATTTGATGGCGTTGAATACTATTTTTGCAGTGAAAAATGTTTCAGTAAATTTACCGCAAGCCCTCAAGCCTTTTTAGAAAAGTCGAAAAGCGATTGTTGTGGTCATTGCGATACTAGCCCCAAGTCTAATGCTATAACCGAAGAGCTTATAGCAGTTGATGCCATCTACACCTGTCCGATGCACCCAGAAATCGAACAAGTGGGACAAGGTTCGTGCCCTAAATGTGGTATGGCGTTAGAACCCAAAGATATTCCACTGGCAACTACTGAAACAAAATACACCTGTCCGATGCATCCTGAAATCATTAAGGATGAACCAGGTTCTTGCCCAATTTGCGGCATGGCTCTAGAATCCATGACGGTTGATGTTGAAGAAGATAATCACGAACTTAACGACATGAGCAAACGCTTTAAAATCAGTACGATTTTAGCTATTCCCGTATTTGTTTTAGCCATGATTGCAGACTTGGTACCGTCGTGGTTGCCAGATGGCTTATCCATGAAAACGGTTCAATGGATAGAATTTGTACTGGCAACTCCTGTGGTTTTGTGGGGTGGTTGGCCATTTTTTGTGAAAGCCATTGCTTCCTTCAAAACCATGAATCTCAATATGTTTACTTTGATTGGTATTGGCATAACTGCCGCTTGGGTTTATAGCATGGTAGCCATGTTGTTTCCGCATTTATTTCCACAAGACATGTTACATGAAGGTGTTATTCCCGTCTATTTTGAAGCGGCAGCGGTTATCACTGCCTTGGTTTTGCTAGGGCAAGTGTTAGAACTACGTGCCCGCTCACAAACCAATGAAGCTATAAAATTATTATTGGGATTAGCACCCAATACAGCACGAATTATTAAAGACAATGGCGAGGAAGTCGATATTCCCATGGAGCATGTCAAGGTCGGTGATAAATTACGCATCCGTCCAGGTGAAAAAGTCCCTGTTGATGGTGTGGTAATAGAAGGCTCAAGCTTAATTGATGAATCCATGGTTACTGGTGAACCCGTTCCCGTTACTAAAAAACCAGGTGATAAAGTCATTGGAGCAACAGTCAATGGCACCAGTTCTTTGGTGATGCAAGCCCAAAAAATTGGTTCAGATACCTTGCTTTCTCAAATTGTGCAAATGGTCGCTCAAGCCCAACGCTCACGTGCTCCTATTCAAAAAATGGCAGATACAGTCTCAGGCTTCTTTGTTCCTATAGTTGTGTTGTGTGCTATTTTGGCTTTTGCCGCATGGTATTTCTGGGGTCCTGAACCACAATTAGCCTATGCCGTAGTGAGTTTTGTATCGGTATTGATAATCGCTTGTCCTTGTGCACTGGGCTTAGCAACACCCATCTCTATCATGGTAGGAACTGGACGGGGAGCCTTAGAAGGCGTGTTAATTAAAAATGCTGAATCGTTAGAAATTTTAGAAAAAGTGGACACGCTTGTTGTTGATAAAACAGGAACATTAACCGAAGGCAAGCCCAAACTCACAGAAATCATAGCCGATGGTGGTTTTGATAGTGAACAAATTTTGGGCTGGGTGGCATCAATAGAAAAGTACAGTGAGCATCCTTTGGCTGAGGCTATTGTCGAAGGCGCAAAAGAACAGAATATTGCCACCACCGATGTGGATGATTTTCAATCAGTCACAGGTAAAGGTGTTACCGCCCAGATTGATGGCAAGAAAATGGCTTTAGGCAATGCCAAAATGATGAGACAAGCAGATACAGAAATAAGTGATTTCTTTGCTCAAGCTGATAAGTTACGAGAAGAAGGTCAAACCGTTATGTTATTTTCGGTTGATGGTAAAGCTGCTGGTCTTATTTGTGTCGCAGACCCAATCAAACAATCGACACCAGATGCCATTGCACAACTGCATAAGCAAGGATTAACCGTGGTCATGCTCACAGGCGATAACGCCAAAACTGCACAATCTGTTGCCAGCCAATTGAATATTGATCGCGTCGAAGCCGATGTGATGCCCGATCAAAAAGCAGCCATTGTTAAGCAATTACAAGCCGATGGTAAAATTGTTGCCATGGCAGGTGATGGTATCAATGATGCACCTGCTTTGGCTCAATCCCAAGTTGGTATAGCCATGGGAACAGGCACAGATGTAGCAATGGAAAGTGCTGGCGTAACCTTGGTCAAAGGTGATTTGCGAGGCATTGTCAAAGCCATTGGTCTAAGTCGGGCGACCATGAAAAACATCAGGCAAAATCTATTTTTTGCCTTTATTTACAATGCCGTTGGCGTGCCCATCGCCGCTGGTGTTCTTTACCCATTTTTTGGTGTCTTACTTTCACCCATGATAGCCGCTGCTGCCATGAGCTTCAGTTCTGTCTCGGTGATAGTCAATGCACTTCGATTAAAAAAAGCGAAAATTACATCGTGAAATATTTATATTTAATTAACACTTTAAACTATAGGAAAAAACTATGAATAACTTTAAAACATTATTAATAACAACGGCAGTTGCCTTAACATTTAACGCCAATGCACATGATCCAAGTATGCACGCCAAAAAAGCTGCCAAACTTGATTGTTCAGGCTATAAAAAAATGGTAGCCAGTGGCACGAAGATGGATATGTCCGATCCTGTCATGCTGGCTATGATGAAAAAATGCAAAAACAAAACAGCCGAACATGATAACGCCGATGGTCATCATGATACCGAAAAAGCAGGCGGCAAATGCGATGACATGAGCGATGGTCAGCATGACAAAAAAGAAATGAAGTGCGGTGATATGACTTCCGAAGCCACCGAAAAAATGAGCAAAGGTAAGTGCGGCGATATGAGCGACGGACACCACGACAAAAAATCTGATAAGAAGTGCGGTGATATGAAAGCCTCTGGTGATGATAAAAAAGGTGAGATGAAATGCGGTAACATGGATTCTAGTGCTAAAGGCTCTGATTCAAAATGTGGTAATTAATCACGACTTAGTTGTCATTCTCACTTCTATAAGAATGACAACTACTTTCTCAAACCAACAGAGGGCAAACTATGAAAACAATTAAAACACTAATACTTTTAGGCATTCTTGGTATTATCGTCGCAACAGGAGTGATTTATTCGGGTATTTATCCCATCGGTGCAGATGTACCACACAACAAATTCACTTATTGGATTTTAGAACAAGCCAGAGAACGCTCAATAAGTCGCGCATCTGCTGACATATCGGTTCCAGATTTAAGCTCTGCTGACATGCTATTATCAGGTGGGGCAGATTACAATGATATGTGTTCGTCTTGTCATTTAAAACCAGGACAAAACGAAAGTGACATGACCATTGGGCTGTATCCAAAACCACCCAACCTATCCTTAGCAGAACATGAGGAGGAACACGGTGGTGACGATGATGAAACAACAGAGGCACAAAAAATGTTTTGGACCATCAAACATGGCATCAAAGCATCGGGTATGCCTGCTTGGGGAAAAACCCATGATGATGACCGTATTTGGGCAATGGTGGCATTTATCAAAAAAATGCCTGAATTAACCGAAGATCAGTACCAAATATTAACCAGTAGAGAATAAGTTTTAAACTTAAAGGGGGATTTAAATTTAAACGTAACAATTGTTAACAAATCTATTAATATATATTAATATCAATGAGTTATAATCTAGCAATATTAGATAGAGGAGAGAGTAATGGGTTTGAAATTATTAGAAAAATTAGTAACGATAGGCAATAAGCATGATGATACGAGTGTTGATAAATTAAATCAAAGTTTAATGATTTATATCGGTTTAGCCTTAACATTTGGAGGTTTGATTTGGGGAGGAATATGCTTAAAATTTGATTTGCCTATTCAAGCCAGTATTCCATTGGGCTATGGTGTGTTAACGGTCATTAATTTCATTGTTTTTGGCTTTACAAAATCTTTTGTTTTTGCCAGAACTGTGCAAATTTTCATCAGTGTCATGTTGCCATTTTTATTTCAATGGAGTTTGGGAGGCTTTGTGCCCAGTGGAGCAGCGATGTTATGGGCAATGGTAGCACTTATCAGTATGATTACAATCCAAAGTACCAAGCATAATGTTTTCTGGCTTTTAGTTTATGTGGGTTTAACTGTTATAAGTGGAGTTATCAATACTAAAGTTGCGAATTATGTAAGTTATGTTGATATCCCCGAATTTTTATCAACCGTGTTCTTTGTATTAAATATTTCTATTATTTCTTTGTGTGCTGTTGGTTTAAATATCTATTTTGTTAAACGTCATGAAATGTTACAACACGATTTAAAGTCCTCTGAAACCAAATTAAAATCTATTGTGGAATACATTGGCAAAGCTATTATCAATGTAGATAGAAATGGAATTATCCAGTTTGTTAATAAAAACAGCAGTGAAATCTTCGGATACCAAGAACATGAACTTATTGGAAAACACATTTGTGATATTTTAATGCAAAAACAAAGACAACAGAATAATCAAATAATGCGTAACAATGAACCTTTTATTCAAAATTTATTACTCAATGTAAAAGAACACTCTGGTAAGAATAAGAAAAATAAAATATTTCCTCTTGATGTCAATTTTTCACTGGTATCAATAGAAAATGAAAAAAATTATGTTGGTGTTTTTAACTCCAGTTATGCAAATTAATCAATATGTTAGTTGAAACTAAATTAGAACATGCTAATATATTTCAAAACAGGTGAATTAATATGAGAACATTTTCTTTTTTAGGTTCCAATACAGCCGCTTTGACTGTTAGTATGGATGGTTCAACAACAATGTCGGATAACAATACGTTAACTACTTGGTATTTTGGAAATGGATTTAATGACGATCGACTTGTTCCAAGTCCGGTGATTGAATGCATTGAAGGGCAACAAGTTAATGTCACACTTACCTCTATGCGAGCACATTCTATTCATTTTCATGGATTGGACGTTGATCAAGCCAATGATGGAGTAGGGAGCACTTCAGGCTATGTTTCGCAATCTCCAACAGGAGGTAATTTGGGACGTGTCGATGGTTATACGCGTTTTCCCTCTCCTCATGTTTATACATTTACCGCACCTCATGCGGGTACGTATATGTACCATTGCCACATAGATACTGTTTTGCATATTGAACAAGGCATGGTAGGAACTGTTATTGTACGACCTCCTAGTGGTTCAACTACTCAAGCGTGGACTAGTGGACCAAGTTTTGATCGAGAACACGTTTGGCATTTACATACTTTTGACAGCTCGTGGCATGGTGAAACAATAAGTGGAGTGGTTACCAATCGTTATCGTCCAGATTACTTTATGCTTAATGGCAAAGATGGTGTTAATGCCATAGATGACACAACTTGTGCCATTACCGCTGACTATGGCACTAAAGTGCTTATTCGAGCTAATAATGTTGGTTATCAACCCGCACTAATAAACCTAGGTGGCATTACTTTCCAAGTCATTGCCAGTGATGGTCGTCCATTGCCAACACCATTAAATGTGACAGAATTGTTGGTTACCGCTGGTGAACGCTATGATATTTTATTGACAATACCTGGGGCTTTTGATGGATTTGCTACCATTTCTTATAAAGACATACGTAATCGGATTACATTAGGAACAGTACAAACTCGGATCAAGGACACATCGAATGATTTTGTCTTTGCAAGTGGTTTTGAGGCAGGAGAATAAGCATGAAAACTCGTAAAACAAACAGTAAAAAACAAAACTTTTCTTCCAGTCGTAGAAATTTACTCAAAGCCAGTGCCACAGGTGCTGCGTTATTTTCACTCAGTGGCTTGACACTTTTTTCTCCTCGCGCTAGAGCAGCTACCATAACTTATAATTTTGTTGCAGAAAGCTATACAAAAACCATGGTTGATGGTGTTGATATAACTGCATGGCGTTTTAGAGATTTAAATGGTGCAAATTCTGGACCAGGAGAATTATCTGCTGGAATAGTGGCTCAAGAGGGTGATAATATTGTGATAAATCTAACCAATAATCTCAATACATCCATTCAGTTTGATATTCCTGGGCTTGTTGAAAATCAAGGCTTGTTAAATTCTGGGGCTTCTGCCACAATTAATTTTGCAGTGCCACAAGCAGGCAGTTATTTATTTCGCGATAATAAAGTTTCGGAATTTGGACAAGCCATGGGTTTAACAGGGCCAATGATTGTTATGCCAGGAGATGGTTCACAAACCTTATACACAGGCGGTCCTGCATTTGATCGGCAATACACTTTAGTCCTTAATGATTTTGATGACCGACTCAATGCAGCCACAGCCAGTGGACAAAGTTATAACCTTGATAATTTTGAGCCGAATTATTATTTTGTTAATGGTTTATCCTACCCAAATACCGCAAGTGATGCCGATACAAAGGTTGCAATGAGTTTGGGTGAAGACATTGCTATTCGGTTTGTTAATGCAGGTTTATTAACCCATTCAATGCATTTTCATGGGTATCATGTTCGAGTCATTAGTCGAAACCGAGTTCCTGTAACAGATATTATTGATAAAGATACGGTTGTGGTTAATCCCAGCGAGTGTGTGGATATTATTTTACCCGTTAATCAATTAGGTAAATTTCCATTACACACCCATTATATTCCTGCAGTAACGGCTAATGGTGTTTATGTTAATCCCTATGGTGGTTCCCTGTTAATAGTGGAGGCCACTTAAGAAAAGCCCAGAAGAATAGATATTAAATTCTACTCTTCGGGCCTTCTGTTCCTATTCTTGTTATTGACTAAAGTTATCTCGAATGTAACTTAACACATTCTTAATGTCTTGTGTCGTTAATGCCGAATTTCCTCCTTTTGCTGGCATTGCCATTGGTGAGTCTGGTGTTTGAAAACCATTGGTAATATTTTTCACCAGCTCATCATCACTTTTAGAAAGCGGAGAGTTTTTACTAGGAAAATTCGGAGCACCAGGAACCATTCCTTCACCATTGGCGCCATGGCAAGCAATACAGGTTTGGGAATAAATTTCTTTACCTGACAAACCTAAACTTACACTGTTTTTTCCAATTTTAACTTTTTGAACTTCAGAAGTTTGTGAAGACTTATTATTGGATTGTTGTAAAAAAGTAATAATGTCTCGAGTTTGTTGTCCAGTTAATCCTGCACGCATGCGCATATGAAAAACGGTGGTTATCCATTGGTCATCACGCAGGTCTTTGGGGTCACGCATGTTGTGACATCGCGAGCAGTTATCTGCCCATGATTGAGCGCCTTTGGCAAAATCACCAGGTTTTGGATAAGTTTCAGCATTGATAGGAGACAACATTATTGTCATTAATATGAGAGTAATGGCTGTAAATAAGTTTCTATTGTTAATTAAATATTTCATGATAATTCTCCTTTAAAAGCCATAAGCCAGTTGTAATAACCAACGATTTTCATCGGTTGGTAAACCCAATAACCCATCATTGAATTCATAAGTGAATTTTCCGATGACACTTGAAGTAAATTGATAATCTAAACCCAATGCCAGTTGTTCTTGTGAACCCGAGGCTTCTGGGGCAGTAAAATCAGTATACCTAATTACAGGTTCCCATTTTGTTTGTGGGATTAAATAGGATGCTTGAGTATACCAAGATTTCCAACTAGCCCCTTCTGAAGCAGTGATACCATTTGTGGCATCACCAATCTTAGTGCGAACATATTCGCCTCGTAACTGGAAGTTATTATGTCTATAAGCATAGTCAAAACCTAAGACATCATAATCTCGTGCCTGCTCATCATGTAATGAAACAGCAGGTTCACTTGCATTTTTTAAAGTTGGCGATAACCCGACATCAATAAATCTTTGTTCGTGACCACCGTCCCCAGCTTCAATACTGGTTATTGTTGCCTTACCTGTGGCAGCTGATACGCCAATTTCTAATCCAGCAAATGGAATGATACCCAATCGCCCACCCAAGGTTTTTTCGTTATCAGTATTTCGACCAAATCCCTCGGCATCAATTCCTTCTAAAACATATTCACCTTCTGATTCTTCAGCAGCAACCAATTCAGGTCCATTACTGATATAAAAGGCATAATTGGTGTTTATTCCAGCTAACTCAAAACCACCTCTGAGTTGAAAGCCCATTTCGGAGACAGGAGCTGCTCCATCATGACCAAAACCTGGTGCTGCTGAGACAATTTTATTAATCCAAGAGGGGTGCATGTTTTGTCTAAATTGCCCAATTGGACTAAGAAATCGCCCACCAATAAATGCAACATAATCATTCAAAAATATATCAATAGTGGCGTATTCTAGTCCAACGGCTGTAGAGCCATCTCCTTCAATTTCTAATTCTAATTCAGCTTCTAACATGACCAAGTCTCGGTATTGGTAATGAAAGATAGGTGAAAAAGTTCCTACTTTGAAACTGTCAGAATCTGAAGAATACCCAATGTCTGCATATCCCGACATATGGATTAATGTATTGGGTTCGCGCCATTCATTTGCGGCATTAATGTCTTTCTGAATTTCAGTAATTTCTTTAGTCTCTAGTTTACTTTGAGCGACTTCTTTGCTTAATTCAGTAACTTGTTTTGTATTCTCAACTGATTTTTGTTCGTATTGTTTAAGTACTAATTGTACTTGATTTAGTTGCTGCTGTAAGGCTTCAACGTGTGCTTTTAACTCATCGTACTTTTGATCAGCAGAAGCTGATAAAGGCATAATTGATGCCACGATAGCAAATGTTAAAAGAGTTTTATGTGATTGTTTATTATTTGCAATCATTTGATTTTCTCCGATTGTAATATTAATTTACTTGATGAAACCCTTGCGTTTTCTTAATGAATTTTAGGCAACGGTCTCAATTTAGTGCATATAAGCGGTTATAAGTGCTTATTTAAGACGCACCAACGCTGAGGCAGTTAAATTAATATTGGAGGGCGAAAATGACTGTTTTGAGATTCTGAATAGATAAAAGGTTTAAGTGAAATCACAAGAGCTGAGGTCAAGCGTAGCAATGGAGGTATTTTAAAGGAGGTGGTTTCAGCAAAACTTGTCATTACACAACCGCATTGACAATTATCTTCAAGGCAACACATTTCTTCGCAGCTGACCTCTTGTTGTACTGAATCCTTTTTTAAAAGCACTCTGTTAGTGTGTGAACTCTCATGACCATTAGTGTTTGGATACAATCCATGACTGCTCGCATCAAAAGATGCCAACAGTAAAATAAAAAACACTAAATAACAAAATGATTTCATGCCATCATTATAGACCTAATTTTTCTTTTTAAAATTGATTTGAATCAAATTTCTCTCATAAAACCATTCAGGTACAAACTGCATTCGTAACAATGTTAATCTAAGCTATTGAAGTATATGATAAATATACCTGTTTTGTGCTATTTATATAAAATGTTCAGTTTAGCTTAATTTAGTAAATTTATGGTATAGCTATTTTGCATTAATTTATTCTCGGACAAGTTCCTAGTGCAGAGAGAAAAAGCCATAATGGTATTTTGAGCGTGGTACTTTGGCTTGTAATTGGATAGGAAAAGTTGTTAAAATAGCCGTTATGTTTGTTTTAGGAAGAAATAATGAAAAATTCACTTGTTCAGATTTTACTCTCGATTGTAGCCTTATGTGCAGTTCAAGCTGTTCCTGCAGCGCCTTTAGATGATTTTATTATCACGGTAAAAACCGATAATAACGGTGTATCAGCCAATAATCAATTTACTATTCCAACCATAGGAATAGGGTATAAATACTCAGTTGACTGTAATAATGATAGCATTAATGAAATAAATAATACCAATGGAAATTATACCTGTAGCTATTCCACTGCTGGCACTTATACCATTCGGATTAAGCATAATAACTTAACAGGAGAAGGTTTTCCGCGTATTTATTTTAATTTTTCAGGGGATAGACTAAAAATACTTTCCCTCGACCAATGGGGCACAGGGCATTGGACTTCATTTGCAAATGCTTTTAATGGATGCAGCAATATGTTGACTTTAGCAACTGATAGCCCAAACCTCGTTTCTGTTGCTTCAATGAGTCTAAGGAATATGTTTAGAAATGCCAATGCAGCTAACCCCGATACCAGTGGCTGGGATACTTCGCAAGTAACGGATATGAGTGGTATGTTTGCAGATGCCACAGCTGTAAACCCCGATACCAGTGGCTGGGATACTTCGCAAGTAATGGATATGAGTTCTATGTTTACATTTGCCAGAGCTGCAAACCCCGATACCAGCGGCTGGGATACTTCGAAAGTAAAGGATATGTTTGCTATGTTTCAAGCTGCTACTGTTGCAAACCCCGATACCAGTGGCTGGGATACTTCGCAAGTGACGGATATGCGTGCTATGTTTGATGGAGCCACTGCTGCAAACCCTGATACCAGTGGTTGGAATACTTCGCAAGTAATGAATATGAGTCGTATGTTTCGTATTGCCACTGCTGCAAACCCCGATACCAGTGGCTGGGATACTTCTCAAGTGACGAATATGAGTGCTATGTTTGTTAGAGCAACCTCTGCGAATCCTAATACCAGTAATTGGGATACTTCGCAAGTGACTGATATGAGTGATATGTTTTTATATGCTACATTAGCCAATCCAGATACAGGTTCATGGAATACATCCAAAGTGACTAGTATGTTTGTTATGTTTGCAGGAGCAACTTTAGCAAACCCTGATACAAGTAGTTGGAATACTACGAATGTGACTAATATGGGAGGTATGTTCAGAAACTCTGTTCATGCTAATCCCAATACAAGCAGTTGGATTACTACAAATGTAACTTACTTTCATAGTATGTTTTTAGGAGCAATCTCTGCTAACCCTGATACATCTAATTGGGATATTGTCAATGTCTTAAGTATGGACCTTATGTTTGATTTAGTTACTTTGCCAACGGTTGATTATGATGCTTTATTAATTGATTTTAATAACAAGCCACACCAAGCCACTGTGTCTTTTTCTGGTGGGTTTAGTCTTTATTGCAGTACCAGTGCGCAAATGGCGCGTGCAGAATTGATTGGTTCTGATGGTTGGGTTATTAGCGATGGAGGGTTGTGCGCACCTGTTGTGGCTGATTTAGTAGCGGCAAGTGATTCAGGACTTTCAACAACGGATGATATAACCAATGATAATACTCCAGAGTTGGCAGTTGGTTGTAGCTTGGCAGGCAATGAAATACAATTGTACAGTGATAATGCCGTAATTGCGACGCATACCTGTGCGGGAGTAGGGTTTGAGAATAGCACCTCAACGGTGGTTTTGTCCGATGGTGTTCATCAAGTCAGCTACCAACAAAGAAATATAGGCGGACAATTCAGCGCCCTAGCGGTGGCTTTACCCATTACTATTGATACAATGCTTGCGACTCCTGTTTGCACCACTAGCCCTGCCAATGCCCAACAAGGCACAGCGGTGACAACAACATGCACTGCAGTTGAACAAGGGGCTTTACTCACCATTGACCATATGAATTGTTTGCCAATCTCTGCACCCGCATCAGGGGTTGTAAACTGCAATGGAGTCGTTGGCTTAAATGCGGGTGAAGTGGTGCAATCAAATGACACGGTGATGACAGTTGATGTCGCAGGTAATGTCAATAATAACGCCACTACCGGTTTGCTCATTAACTTTTTACCACAAGCTTTGGATGATGTTGTTACACTAAACGAAGATGCAGCGATGCAAACAATTGCAGTATTGAGTAATGATTCTGATATTGAGGGCGATAATTTTGTTATTGTATCGGTTAACCAACCAAGCAATGGAATGGTTGTTAATAACACAACTAACTTAAGTTATATACCCAATGCAGATTATTGTAACAATGGTATAACAACCGATGACTTTAGCTATGAAATTACTGGAGGAGCAGTGGCAACAGTTTCGGTGACCGTCAACTGTGTCAATGATGCGCCAAGTTTTGTGCCGACTTGCAGTAATATAGATGCCAGTGCTTATGCAGGAGTGAACAATAATAATGCACAATTTTATAACTTTTCACTGTTGACTTTGGGACCAATAAATGAAAACAGTCAAAACATTCTTGGTTTTACCCTTAACTTAACTGATCCACAAGGGGTGATTTCTCAGCTTAGTATTGATGGTGATGGGTATTTATCAGTTGGATACAGTCTGCAAACAGGGGTGGCAACATTAGGAATTACTATCCAAGATGATGGTGGCATCGCTTTGGGTGGAAATGATACATCACTTGAGCAAGAGTTTTTCTTGAGCTATTCCGATTTAAGCAACAGTACCGATAGAATTCTAAAAAGTAGTTTTGAATTTAGCTGTGAGTCAGTTTCCTTGGATATAGTGCAGTAATGATAGAGTAGGGGTTCGGACTTTAGTCCGTCTTTTTAAACACCGGGACTGATGTCCCTGCCCCAATGAGCTCGGGGTTCGGACTTTAGTCCGTCTTTTTAAACAACGGGACTGAAGTCCCTGCCCCAATGAGCTCGGGGTTCGGATTTTAGTCCGTCTTTTTAAACAACGGGACTGAAGTCCCTGCCCCAATGAGCTCGGGGTTCGGACTTTAGTCCGTCTTTTTAAATCAAACGGGACTGAAGTCCCTGCCCCTAGTGGCTAGCCGTTGATTGCACTCTAAATTTCGATGATATATCGGAATTTAGGTTTATTAAACCTGATTGAGTTTAAAAACATTCAATAATCTGTCCTATTTTGTTACTTAATTTCGTATTGACTAGTAAGGTGTCTATATAAAAGTTGAATAGACACAAAATTTGATTAAATTAAGTGACAGTGGTCACAAAAAATATAAAAATACATTTTTTATGTGGGATTAATTCGGGCAAATGGTTATTGTAGTGCCTGACCGAGAAAGGAATCGTAACGAGGGAAAGTCTGGTTTGAAGCAAGATATTTCATTATTTGAGGAGAATAGCTCGCTATTTGACGAGAATAATGGGATATTTTGATCAAATCCAGCTTTTCCGCAGTAGATTACTTCTTTCTAGGTCAGGCACTATTGTAAGTGAAACGTTAAAAGTCAAGGTACATAGTGTTCAATTGGCTCTTACAATAAAAATAACACAGTATTTGTAGGAAATTTGCCATAGTCACGCCACATAAGGTCAGTGTATAATGAATACCAATTTACTATTGATGGGGAATATCGATGAAAAAAATTATAATTAAACTATTACTTATTTGTTATTTGAGTGCCACAACTTTAGCCGTGAATGCTATTGATTTAGAGATAACTAATGCTTCAATATCACCTAATCCTTTGGTTGCAAATATGCCTTATGTTATTTCAGCTACTTTTGAGAACTTAAGCGGGGCAAGTTCACCTCAAGATGCACAGCTTGTAGTTGTTTCTATTACAGGTTTTAATCCGACTAATATTGATATTGGTAGTCCTATTGCTGCTAACCCAACTGGTTGGGGTTGTGCTTATGATGCAACATTTAATAGTATTGATTGTTCAAAGATATTTAACACAGGTGATTTTTCGCCAGGTACCACTCAGGCTTTTAGTGTACAGATAAATCCAGGATCAACTGTACTTAACCCAGATAATTTTCATATTGAAATGGTTGATGATATACTTGGAGATGAAACGTTTCCAAATCAAATAGATGTTCCTGTTGGCGGAGCTCCATCTCTATCATTTACAAGTGGCTCAGTTGCTCCCGATGTAACAATAGGTGTTGAAACAACAGCTGTAATTAATTATCAAATTACAAATGTTAGTGCAGCAAATGTACTGAAAGATCAAATGGATTTATTTGTGTCTTATGATGCACCTGACTTTGCCTTTGATGCGACAGTAACAAATGCAAACTTACCTGTAGGCTGGAGTTGTAACAATGCAAACCCTTTAGTCTGTACACATACAGGCGGAGGAAATCTGGTCACTAGCGGAGTCATAAATTTTCCTTTGACATTTAATATAGCACAACCTCCAAACCCTCCAACTGTAGGCAATCATAATTTTGATGCGACTACTCACCTAGCATCAGTAGTTGAAGATACACAAACAATTACATTGAATGTACTTTCGGCTCCCGCACCGCCAAATTTACAATTTGATGCTGTTGCAAATCCTACTCCAATTACTGTGCTTGCATCAAGTGCCAGTGTTCCTTTTTCTATTATAAACAATGATGTTATTGCAACTGCATTTGAAGGCGATGTTGCCTTAAAAGTAACTTTCGGTCCTGAATTTACTTTAAATAGTTCGACTCCAACTGTTTTACCTAGTTCTAATTGGACTTGTTCTGGAACTACATCGCCTATCATTTGTAGTTGTCTAAATGCAACATTGTGCGCAAGTGGAATCATCACTGGACAAACATTTGATTTTGATTTGTCATTTAATACGGTAGCTAGCGTTACTCAAGCTGGCAATTATCCATTTCAAGCAGAGATTATTTATCAAAATGATGCTGCAAACCCATTGGCTACAACAACACAAAACCTAGCAGTTAATCTAATACCTACTAACTTGTCAATTCTTAAATCTTCTACTGATAGCTCAGGAGCTCTTCAAAATACTTTTAATTCAGGTGATAATTTCACATACAAATTAACAGTAGCCAATAGTGGAAATGACATTCCAGCAAATCAAATCGTAGTTAATGATACTTTGCCATTAAATGTGGATTTTGTTTCTGTGCCAGTGTTGGCTGGATGGACATGCACCAGTTCTGGTGTAGGTGGAAGAGTTATAGAATGCATTAATACAGGAGCTGTATTGATTTCAGGTACATCTGTTGTTATTGACATTCCTGTAATAGCAGGTAATACTGTGGGTTCTTTTGATAACACCGCGACAGTGGGAATAAACCCATTAGTTACTGCAATTATTGATGATATTGATACTAGTGGGGTTAATGTTGATTCACAAAATGTAACAATCAATGCACCAGCAGCAGGTGCTGTAAACATTACAAAAACTGCTTCTAGCCCAACCTATACGGTAGGAGACAATGTGGTTTATACTATTTTGGTGGAAAATACGACGGCTGCTTTATCTGTCTTAGATATGGAAATTAACGATGTATTACCCATTGCCAATTTAGATGCAGCCACTGTCAGTGTCAATGCAACAACGCTAGTGGGTTCAAGTACTTATTCGTGTTCATTTGATGCGGTTGATACCGTTTCGTGTGCGAATACATCCACTTTACCGTTTGTCATTGGGGATAAACTGGAAGTTATTATCTCAGTTGATGCCTCAACAGCAGGAACTAATATTTCTAATATTGCCACGGCAACAAGCTTACAATTAGGCTCGTTAGGCAGTTCATTACCTGCGGTTATTTCAATTAATTCAGGCACTCCTATTATTCAACCAACATCACTATCTGTGCAAAAGAGCGTATCCCAAAATGGCGTACAGGTCAGTGAAATTGAAAAAGGCTCGTCTTTCCAATACGAGGTTGTGGTGACTAATACGGGTAATTCTGCCCTCTACAGTTTCTCGGTTATTGATTCTATGCCTCAGGGAGTTGTTGTGGATAACATTGTGACACCTGTTGGCATGACCTGTAATAACCAAGGGCAGACCTATTCGTGCAATTATCCACAGCCATTAGCAACGAATTCTTCTTTACAAATCATTTATCAAGTCACGGATGCGAGTGATGCTAATACAACTTCTTTGTTAAATACAGTCAGAGTCGTTAGTTTTAATGCTCAGGAAAAATCAGATGAAGCTCTCGTGATTTTAACGGGTTCAAACCCAAATCCAAACCCTAACCCTAATAATAATTACACACTAGAAATAAAAGATGATGTTGATCCCGTCCAACAAGGAGAGGATTTTAATTACACGGTTACTTTAAAAAACACTGGATCCGTAGCACTTAATGCAATTGATATTAACCTTATGTTGCCGCCAGAGTTACAAGTCAATTCAACCCAGACTAATGGCGTAAGTTGTTCTACAGTTAGCACTGGATTGCATTGCATCGCCAGTGGCGGATTAGTCGTCAATGCAGGGCAACAATTGGATATATTGACGGTTAATGTTGTTTCTAATGACTTTTTTGGAGATGTCTTAGCGCAAGTGATTGCAAATAATACAGGTTCTACAAGCATATCTGCTGATGAAACCACCACCATACTTGAACATATAATTATACCTAAAACAGATTTGTCCGTCACTGTTGGCAATACTCAAATTGCGAATCAAGGAGGACAAACAAGTTTTGATGTAAGAGTTGAGAATTTGGCTGCATCCGCAATTAAACCACGATTACAGGTGAGTTTGTCTGGATTAATTGATGCAACTCAAGTATCAGCAAATGAATTCTGGGATTGTGATGTTGCTGGAGTCAATGTGAGCTGTGTCTATAGGGGAGCTTCTATGCCTTCTGGTCAAGTGACAAGCATCCAGTTTAACCTGGTGTTAACTCAAATCAGTGTTGAAGCCGAGAATATAGTGGTGGTAGCTAGCATAGAGTCGGATACCGAGGATGAGTTTATAGCAAACAATACAACAACAGCGACAATTAATGTTAATCCAACACCAACAGAGGGCGAGATTTTATCGGCACTTCGCTCTGCACTTGATGGAAAGGCAAATCAACAGGTTAACCGTGCTATTCAAAATGTGGCTAGCTACTGTGAAGTTTCCTATTTCATGGCACTAGAAGGCATGTGTGAAGACTTGTATCAGAGTGCACTAAATGGTGACGGCGAAACAATTAATACAGTGATGGAACAAATTATTCCCAATGAAGTCATTGGTCAGTCAACTTCCATTGCAGAAATTGCAACAGCACAGTTTAGAAACATTGGTTCTCGACTGTCTCAATTAAGAGCAGGTGGGGGCAGTGGATTTAGTTCTGCAGGATTAAATGCAACTTATGGGAATGGTAGTTTACCACTTGGAATGTTAGCATATTTAAATAAGTCAGTTGATGAATCATCAAATATTGATGTGAATAATGATTTCATTTCACCTTGGGGATTTTTTGTAAACGGTACCATCTCTATGGGTACTCGTGATGCCACAGGTAGAGAGCTTGGCTTTGATTTTGATTCTTATGGATTAACCGCTGGAGTTGATTATCGTTTGTCTGCTAATAAAGTTGTTGGTGTGGCTTTGGGTTACGCTAATTTTGATTCGGATATTGATGGGCAAGCCAAATTAAAATCAACAGGTGTCACTCTTACGGGTTATGGATCCTTTTATGTCAATGATAATTTTTATGTCGATGCTCGTATTAGTGTAGCCAAGCCTGACTTTGATCAGTCTAGAAAAATAGAATTTACTCTTGGAGATACAACAGTCTCAAGGGTGGCAAATGGTTCGACTTCAAGTAATCAATATTCCGTTGCCATGAGTGCAGGGTATAACTTCTACAAAAATTCTTGGAATATTACGCCAAATGGCTCTTTTCGATACATCAAAACATCAATTGATGGCTTTACCGAAACTGGAGCAGGGGGATTTAATTTTAATTATTCTAATCAAGATTTAGAATCCATGATTTGGTCGGCAGGTATTAGGGTATCAAAAGCAATAAGTTTAAAAAATGGTGTAATAACACCTCAGTTTGATTTTGATTATAATTACGAAAGCTTAAATGATGGTAACGATATAGAAGCACGTTTTGTTACAGCACCATTAAATGAAGTGTTTATTATAGAAACCGATTCACCTGATAGAACTTATGGCTCTGCAGGTCTTGGTTTTGCCTATATTTCATCCAATGGCAAACAAGCTTATATAAATTACAGAAGTGTGCTTGGACTAGAAGGATTTAGTCGAGGAACATTTAATCTGGGTGCAAGATTTGAATTTTAAGTCAAATCACCCACTTTTAACCAAGGGGAACACTATGAAAAAAAAGAAAATAAACACAAATAAATTGTCCGTGATTAGTTTACTTATGCTGGTAATTGTTGGCAGTGGAGCGCCTATTGAACAATCGTTCGCCAGAGGTAAAATTACACCTGACCAGTTGTATATTGTGGATTGTTTGTTGCCACCTCAAGTGAGACAATTGGGCTCAAACTATACTTATTTGGCTCCACGAAAACCGGCTCGGTTAAGTGCGCGTGATTGCGCGGTTAGAGGTGGAGAATACGTGGCGTACGATAAAGCCAGTTTTTCCAGTGTTGCTAAAATGTGGTTGCCAGAAGCACAAGGCGGAAACCCAAAAGCTCAATCCTACCTCGGTGAGTTGTATGAGAAAGGTTTGGGTGGAACACCTGATTATAAAGCTGCTGCGATGTGGTATCAAAAAGCGGTGGAACAAGGTTATACGCCAGCCATGTTGAATTTGGGTAATTTATACGAGCAAGGTTTGGGTGTAGAACAAGATAAAACAAAAGCCATTAACCTTTACCGACAAGCCTCAGGGATTACGGATTCAAATTTAGAGATTGTTACCGAACAAAACTTAAGAGACAGAAGGGCAAAAGAACACCAAAGAATTCAGTTGCTCAAACAAGTCTCTGGACTAAGAAAACAATTGTCAGAAGTAAAAAGTGATTACGACTTAACTAAACGTTATGTTGAACAATCAAATATAAAACTCAAAGATTTACAAGCACAGCTAAAAAACAATAAAGGCAATAACTCAATTTTGCAAAAAATTGCTGAATTAAAGGCAGAATTAAATAATAAAAACAATGAGTTATCTAAACAAAATAAAGTAATAAATACCTTGGTTTCTAAAGTGAGTGAACAAGCAACGCGTGATGATGTGGCACAAAATACCAAAGAATCAGGCATTAGTATTCTAAATCCAGATGTGTTTTTAACACGTGGTATTAACACAATGGCAATGCCTGCAGATGCAGTTAAATTTAAGTTTATGGCAAGTGTCACCCCTCCAGAAGGCGTTGTTGCTCTAAAAGTTAATAATCAAGACTACACAAAAACCATGACGGATGGAGGTGTTTTTGAAAGCACAGTTGAACTAAAAAATGGAGATACACCTGTAAGTATTGTTGCTATCAGAAAAGATGGCACACGAAACATCGAACAGTTTGTTGCAATAAGGAATCAGTTCAAACCAGTAAAATCTCGTAAATTTGATGAGTTATTTACTCGACGTTTACGCAATGATTTGGGTGATTATTTTGCTTTAGTTATTGGTAATGATGAATACAATAATTTGGATAACTTACAAACCGCATCATCTGATGCCAAGGAAATTGCGAAAATATTAAAGAAACGTTATGGATATAAGGTTAAATTATTAATTAATGCCGACAAAATGACGATGCTAAAAGCATTAACTGATTACAATAAAAAATTAGGTAAATTTGACAACTTAATGGTTTATTACGCAGGTCATGGTTTAATTGATGAAAAGACAAAGGAAGGTTATTGGATTCCAACAGATGCATCCAAGACGGATAAATCAACATGGATTGCAAATAAACGCGTTAGTGATTTTATGGCTAATATGAAAGCTAAGCATGTTATGGTTGTTGCAGATTCTTGTTATTCGGGTACGTTATCTGGCTCTGCAATTTCGCCGTTACCTGATGATATTGAAAGTGAAGACATTTTATTTACTTCGCGTGTAAAAGCTCGTACAGTATTAACTTCAGGTGGCTTGCAACCAATCTTAGATAGTGGTGGCAATGGACATTCAATATTTGCCTCAGCTTTTATTGATACCTTAAATGAAAATGATGGTGTTATGGAAGGATACCGTTTGTATAAAGCCATGAGTCAGCAAGTTAAATTACGTTCAAGCTTAGCGGGTTTGGAACAAGTTCCTGAATACAGTGCAGTTAAACACGCAGGGCATGAGGGCAGTGAGTATTATTTCTTACCAAAGAAAATTTGATTATAAGTTATATTATTGGCATTAAAAGACGGACTAAATCCGAACCACGAACTTATTGGGGCAGGGACTTCAGTCCCGTTTGTTAAAAAGACGGACTAAAGTCCGAACCCCGAACTTATTGGGGCAGGGACTTCCTTTTTATTATTCTTTTTTGATGGGTATATCCTAGAAACTTTAATTCATCTTATGAATTGCACGTTTATCAACACTTAATGCCGCTTCATGTACCGCTTCAGAAAGAGTTGGGTGCGCATGAATAATGCGTGCCAAATCCTCAGCACAACCTTGAAACTCCATAGTTACTACACATTCAGCAATCAATTCAGATGCGTTGGCACCAACAATATGAGCACCAAGTAAAGTATCTGTTTCTTTATCAGCCAACAATTTAACCATACCTTGCGGTTGGTTCATGGCAACGGCTCGACCAATAGCTGCAAACGGGAAAGTGCCGACGTTATATTCTACGCCTTCATCTTTAAGTTGTTGTTCTGTTTTACCAACCCACGCCATTTCTGGTTCAGTATAAATAACCCAAGGCACGGTGTTAAAATCAATGTGTCCGTGTTGTCCAGCTATACGTTCAGCTACTGCAATTCCTTCCTCTGAGGCTTTGTGTGCCAACATCGGACCACGCACAACATCGCCAATTGCCCATATGTTTGGGGCGGTTGTTTGGCATAAGTCATTGACTTGAATTTGCCCGCGATCAGTTAATTCAACACCGCAATTATCACTCAGTAAGTTTTCAGTATTCGATTTACGACCCACGGCAACCAATAGCTTATCGAATATTTCTGTGGATTGTTCGCCATTTTTCTCAAAAGTTACTTCGACTTTACCATTGACAATGTTAGCCGCTTTGACAAATGTCTTTAAGCGAATATCCATTTTTTGTTTTTTAAATTCGCGTCCAGCTAATTTAGCGATGTCTTTATCTGCTGCGGCGAGCAGTGTATCCATTGCTTCAAATATAACTATTTGAGAACCCAAACGCCCCCAAACACTAGCCATTTCAAGTCCGATCACTCCTGCACCAATAATGCCAAGTTTTTTTGGTGTTTCATTGATATTCAATGCACCTGCATTATCTACGATTAAATCATTATCAATAGTAACATTTGGAATAGAAAAAGGAGTCGAGCCTGTTGCGATAATTATATTTTTAGCTGTTACTGTGGTACTTTTTTCGCCTTGGGTAAGTTTGACTTGATTTTTGCCTAATAAAGTAGCTGTTGCATGGGAAGCCTTAACTTTATTGGCTTTAAATAATCCCGCAATACCACCGGTAAATTGTTTAACAATGGCATCTTTGCGACCAATCATTTTATTTACGTCAATCTTTGCATTTTCAAAGCTTATGCCATGATTATGGTAATCGTGTTGCATGTGAGCAAAGTTTTTTGAGGAATCAAGCAAGGCTTTTGAAGGAATGCAGCCAACATTTAAGCAGGTTCCACCAAGGGCTGGTTTGCCATCTTTACCAATAAAATTATCAACACATAAAGTGCTTAAACCCAATTGTGCAGCTCGAATGGCAGCAACGTAGCCACCTGGGCCTCCACCAATAACGACAACATCGTATTGTTCTGACATGTTATTTCTCCTAAAGGTTAAGCAATAAACGAGCAGGATCTTCCAGCGCGTCTTTGATTGCAACTAAGAATAAAACAGCATCCTTTCCATCAATAATACGGTGATCATACGTCAAGGCTATATACATCATTGGCCGAGCTACAATTTCACCATCAATAACAACGGGACGTTGTTTGATTGTATGCATGCCTAAAATAGCGCTTTGTGGTGCATTTAAAATTGGTGTTGACATCAATGAGCCAAAGGTTCCACCATTGGTTATGGTAAATGTTCCGCCTTGTAAATCATCCATGCCTAACTTTCCATCGCGAGCGGCAATGGCATAGTCCATGATTTGTCTATCAATATCGGCTAAGCCCATGGTGTCTGTGTATTTAAGTACCGGCACAACCAAACCACGTGGTGAGGCAACGGCAATCCCGATGTGATGATTTTTGTTGTAAATTATATCGGAACCTTCGGTTGCGGCATTTATGATTGGAAATTTCTTCAACGCTTCTGTTGCGGCTTTAACAAAGAAAGACATTAAACCAAGTTTTACACCATGTTTTGCAATAAACTCTTCTTTGTATTTTTTACGAATCGCCATGACCGCCTGCAAATCAACCTCATTAAAGGAAGTCAACATCGCCGCTGTGGATTGTGCTTCAATCATTCGGTTAGCCACCATTTGACGTAAACGACTCATTGGCACACGTTCTGTTGCTGGCGTGTTGGCAACATCTAATGCATTGGGTTTTGTGATTCTTCCACCGCGACCAGTGCCTGTTATTTGTGATGCATCAATGCCGTTTTCACTCATTATTTTACGAGCAGCAGGAGAGGCTCCCGCAGTACTTGTGTTCGTTTGAGGGGTTGGAGCAGCTGCTGTTGGAGTTGGTGAGGAAGCAGCAGTGGCAGCAACTGGTGTAGCACTTTCTTGTGCTGCCTCAGCAGGTGCTTCACCTTCTTCAAACTTCGCTAATACTTGATCAGATAATACGGTTTCTCCTTCACCTTGGAATATTTCTTTTAAATAACCATCGGCAGGGGCTGGCACTTCGAGTACCACTTTGTCGGTCTCTAAATCGACAATATTTTCGTCTCTGGCAACAAAATCACCAGGTTGTTTGTGCCATGTGGCAACGGTTGCATCAGCTACTGACTCAGGAAGAACAGGAACTTTAATTTCAATACTCATTTTTTACTCCGCATCGATGTTGGAACCACGTTGCCCATTAATGGCTTCGTGAACTAATTGTGTTTGTTGTTTGGCATGCGCTTTTGATGAACCCACAGCAGGAGAGGGCGAATGCGCTCGTCCAGCATAATGTAAGAACTTATTGCCATGCTTGTGATTTTTAATGCAATATTTTAAATGGTGGCGAATTTGGAACCATGCACCTTGATTGATGGGTTCTTCTTGGCACCAGATGAAGACATTGCAATTCTTATAATTGTCTATGTAATTAATTAATAGTTTACGTGGGAATGGATAGAGTTGTTCTATACGTAAAACAGCGACCTTTTCATTTGGGTTGGCTTCTAACTCATTGATTATGTCATAATATACTTTGCCCGAACATAAAATAACACGTTCGACTTTATCATTGTTTACACGTCTATCAGGAATAACATTTTGAAACTCTCCTTCCAACAATTGGGACTTATCGGATGCAGCGCCTTTGTATCGCAACAGGCTTTTGGGCGTCATGACTATCAAAGGTTTGCGCACTTTTCGTAACATTTGTCTGCGCAACATATGGAACATTTGAGCTGGGGTTGAAGGTATGCACACTTGCATGTTATTAACAGCACACAATTGCAAATAGCGTTCCAAACGAGCTGATGAATGCTCAGGTCCCTGGCCCTCAAAACCATGAGGTAAGAACATAACCAACCCACAAAAACGCCCCCATTTGGCTTCGCCAGAGGAAATAAATTGATCAATAACAACTTGTGCGCCATTAGCAAAATCACCAAATTGTGCTTCCCATACAATCAAAGCGTTGGGTTCAGATGTTGCATAACCGTATTCAAAAGCCAAGACAGCCTCTTCAGATAAGACGGAATTAATGATAGAAATACGTGCTTTGCCTTTTTCTAAACTTTTAAGTGGCATATAGGATTCATCTTGAGTAACATTATGAATCACTGCATGGCGGTGGAAAAAAGTACCGCGTTGTGAATCTTGACCATCTATTCGAATTTGATAGCCGTCATTTAAGATGCTCGCATAAGCCATGGTTTCGGCAAAGCCCCAATCCATTTTCAATTCTCCATTCATCATTTTTACGCGGTCTTGGTAGATTTTTTTAATGCGGTTATGGGGTTTAAAATGCTCAGGTATGGCGGTAATGGCTTTTGATAAATGTGTAAATTTTTCGGTATTTATCGTAGTATCAACTTTGTCAGACAAGTGTCCTCCAATATAAGGAGACCAGTCTACATGGTATTCGTCTTTGACCATGGCTTTAGAGAGTTCAACAACAGGGCGACCTTCATCCAGTGAATCGCGGTAACCTTCGACTAAAATTTCTGCGTGCTCTTTAAATATGACTCCCTCAGCTATTAATTTGTCCGCATAAATTTGACGTGGAGACGGGTGTTTTTTAATTATCTTATACATAATAGGTTGAGTTGCAGAAGGCTCATCCGCTTCATTATGACCATGTTTGCGGTAACACACCAAATCAATTACCACATCTTTGTGAAACTTCTTTCGGAAATCTGCCGCTATTTTGGTAATATAAGCAACCGCTTCGGGATCATCTCCATTAACATGAAAAATGGGTGCCTGCACCATTTTGGCAACTTCGGTACAATAACCAATAGTGTCTTGGTCTAAAGCATGAGTGGTAGTAAATCCAATTTGGTTGTTGATCACAATATGTATAGTTCCGCCAACGAAATATCCCTCATCTTGTGACATGTTAAACAATTCCATGTTAACGCCTTGTCCTTCAATGGCGGCATCACCATGAATTAAGACGGGTAACACTTGCTTACCAAAAACGTCATTATTACGTCTGAATTGGCGTGCTTTAGCCGAGCCCAATACCACTGGGTTGATGATTTCTAAGTGAGATGGATTAAACGCTAATGCGACATGCACATCGCCCGCTTCGGTAGGTATGTCAGAGGAAAAGCCCATGTGGTATTTGACATCGCCAGAATTAACATTGTCGTATTCTTTATCATAAATACCATCAAATTCTTTGAATAAATCTTGAGCAGATTTGCCTAAAGTATTAACCAGAACATTCAAGCGTCCACGATGCGCCATACCGATAACAATCTCTTTAATGCCTTGTTTACCAGCATGTAAAATAAGTTCATATAGCTGCGGAATGAGTGAATCGCCACCTTCAAGTGAAAAACGTTTTTGACCAACATATTTTGTGTGAAGGTAACGTTCCATGCCTTCTGCTTTAGTGAGCTCCTCCAATAAACGGTGTTTTTCATCTTCATCAGTAGGGAATTTATCTTGTACTGACTCAATGCGTTGTTGAATCCATTCGCGTTGTTCAATGTCATTAATATGCATATACTCATAGCCAACATGTTTGGTGTAAGTATTTTTAAGTACAGCAATAATGTCTTTAAGTTTCATGCGATTATCTGCAACAAGAGACCCTGTTGAAAAGGTGGTTTCCATATCCGAATCGACTAAATTATGATAGCTGGGATCCAAATCAGCAACGACTGGGCGAGGGCGGTAATGTATTGGATCAACATCCGCTTGTTTGTGCCCTGCCACACGATAGGAGTTAATTAAACGCAGTACAGCCGCTTCTTTTTGCATGTCTTCGGCAGAATGAATTGCAGATTCTACCATGGGTGGCAACTGTGCTGCGGCTTCAAATTGTTCGAGGATAGGTAAATGACGTATATCTTTACCGGTGTTGTCAGTTAATTTATCAAAAACTGCTTGCAGTTCTTTTGATACGCTGTTTCTATCGACCAAATAATCATCATAAAATGATTCGAGCCAACTCGAATTAGTACCAAAAAATTGCGAAGACTGTTGTTGTGTTTTTATCCAAGATGTCACTTTATTGCCCTGTTTACAGAAAAGTTTTCAAAAGGCTATTATAACGAAATAAAAGATAGGATTAATTAAAAAGAGATTTAATTGCAAAAATAATCCGATAATTCATCAGAAAAATAAATAAGGGCATTTTTGATTGGCAATGGGATTCCACCACCATGTGCGCACAAAGAGCCTTGTTCTAAAGTGTTGAGTAAATCAGTGAATAATTCTGCATCAATTTTTTGTTTATTTTTGATGGTATTAAGGAGTAATTCTTCACCGCGTTTTGTGCCTAATCGACAAGGAAAGCATTTGCCACAACTTTCATAAGCAGCAAATTCAAATAGGTGGTGCAGGTATTTAATCATTGGAAAATCAACAGGAATGCCGACAACAGAAGCATGACCCAGTAAAAAGCCATTATTAGAAAAAGATTCAAAGTCTAGTTGTAAGTCACTGATTTTATTTGTTGGAATGATGCCACCTAGCGGGCCTCCAATTTGCAATGCTTTAATGTCTTTTGCAAAACCACTGCCACATTGTTCAAAAACATCAAGTAATGTTCTACCCATTTCCACTTCATAAATGCCTGGATGAGTAAAACAGGAATCCAGTGAAATCAATTTGGTTCCTTTAGATTTATCTGTGCCAATTGCGTTATAAAATTTGCCTCCTTTTGTGGTGATGCTGTAGAGACAGGCTAAGGTTTCCACGTTGTTGACAACCGTGGGTTTATTAAAGAGTCCTTGTTGAGTCGGGAAGGGTGGACGCACACGAACTTCAGGTCGTTGACCTTCGATAGAATTAATTAAAGCGGTTTCTTCACCACAAATATAAGCCCCTTGTGCTGAGATAATTTTAAATTTAAAGTCAAAATTTATTGATTCAATATAAGGGGCAAGTTGGTCTATGTTGTTTTTGATGGTTGCGATTGACTCAGGGTATTCTGCACGAATGTAAAGTATTCCATGGTCAGCACCGATTATATAAGCCGAAGCCAAAATGCCAAATAAAACCAAAAGAGGTTGTTGTTCTAATAAATACCGATCCGAATAAGCACCCGCATCGCCTTCATCGGCATTACAGATGATGTACTTTTGATTTGATTCAGCATTCATTGCTGAATCCAGTTTAAAGCTTATGGGAAACCCTGCACCACCTCGACCTCGCAAACTGGATATTTTGAGCTCTCCAAGAATCTCATTTTTGCCTTTAGTCATTAAGGCGTCAAAAGCGTTTATAAATTGGTCAATACTAATGGCTTTTCCTGTCAAAATTGGCGTGCCTAAACTTCCAACCCTGTAATTATCTTTTATGGTATTTTTATTATCCATGACAGCATTAATTTCAGCAGAATCCAACCCTGAATAATTGCGACCTTGGTAATGGAAAGCTGAGTTTTCATGGCAACGGCCCAAGCAAGTCATGTGTCCAATTTGGGATGAATCAAAATGTTGTTCTAAGTGTTGTGTTAATTGTTTTTGTGTGCCCGCACACAAACAAGCCGAACCATTGCAGACATATACTTTTTTATCTCTATTTTCTGCTTTTAGAAAATCGTAAAAACTCACTGCACCATTAACCGAAGCTTTGCCAATTAAAAATTCGCGGGCAATTGCCTCTGTGTCAGGATTACCTGCTAAATTTTCAAATAAATTATTTTCTAAACCGTGTCGTGCGGATAATTCGGATAGATTCTTTGACATTATAAATATCTCATTTTATGATAGTTAAAATTATACAGGAATACTCATTGAATCACAATAAAATACGATTGATCAATATTGTCAAATACAATAATGAATTAGTTATTTCAAGAGAAGATTCAATCGCCATTGAATCTCCATTAGAAATACGTCTTGGTTATCATAAGGGTAGTTTTCAAACCCTTGCTATTACCTTATGTTCACCTGATGAAATTGTAGATTTGGTTTATGGTCAATTATACAGTGAAGGCATTATCTCCCATTGCAGTGATGTATTGAGTATTCAGGTGTTTGATAATGAACTGGGCTTGATTGCAGAGGTAATTCTTTTAAAATCAATAGATTATAATAAATACTTAAATAAACGTCACGGTATGATTCATGCCAGTTGTGGGATTTGCGGCAAAACTGAAATTGATGATTTACTAACCTTTCAATACACAAAAAACAAACAGCCAATTAAAAGCTTATCCACACACGAAATTTGCATGTTACCTGAAAAACTTTGCCAATCTCAGCTCGCCTTTAAAGAAACAGGTGGCGTGCATGCTTGTGCTTTGTTTGATAAAACAGGAGAGTTGTTGTTGCTTAAAGAAGATGTCGGGCGGCACAATGCTTTGGATAAATTAATTGGTCGAGCCTTGTTGCAAAAATTGTTGCCATTATCCAATAAAACGATACTGCTTAGTGGGCGAGTTAGCTTTGAATTAGTGCATAAAGCATTGATTTCGGGAGTTACAACTCTTGCTGCCATTGGCGCACCTTCGTCCTTAAGTATTGAGATTGCGCAGGCAAATAATTTACGGTTACTTGGTTTTGTGAAAAACACTGGTTTTAATGAATATTGCAATGGTAAAATAAGGTAATGAAATTACAAATTAAATTGATAGTTGTTTTACTGATTGTAAGTGCTTGGGTTGATGCACAACCTCGTGTGCAACCTGATAACTGGGCTCAGCTCATTATTAATGCAGAATTGGAAAATTTTTACCGAGTTTCTGACAAGCTTTACCGCAGTGAACAACCCGATAAGAAAGCCTTTAAAGAATTACAAAGCATGGGCATTATGCAAGTGCTAAATTTACGCAAGCACCTTACTGACAGAGATGAAGGCAGAAATACCGCAATTAAACTTTATCACTTGCGTATGAGTGCTCGAAAGCTAACAGAATCTCAAGTATTTGATGCACTTAAAGTTATAAAAGAATCCCAAGGTCCAATTCTTATTCATTGCTGGCATGGTTCGGATAGAACTGGGGTTGTTGCAGCGGCTTATCGCATGGTTTTTCAGAATTGGACTGCTGCTCAAGCCATTGATGAGTTTAAAAATGGTGGTTTTGGTTATCATGAGTGGGCATTTCCTAATTTAGAAGAGCTGCTCAATCAGTTAAATGTAAAAAAAATACAAATGGCATTAGCTTTAAATCCAAAAAACACTCAGAAGTAATAAAACTATGTTTGAAAAAATAAAACAAAAAATACAACAATCCATTGAAAACGCTATCGATTTACAACAAAAAACACAAGCAAAATTAGCCGAACATTATAATGATGAAATCGCATCCAAAACCCAATGGTCAGCCTTAAAAAAAGGAGGGACAAACTTTAAAACACACAAGCTAGTTCAACAATCTTCAAGCGTGTTAAAATACCAATTATCAACTGGAGGTCTATTGTTTATCGGTGTATTTGGAGTGATTGGGGCAGGTGTTATGATTGCAGGATTATATGTGTTATTCACCACTTCTGAAATGTCGAGTTTATTTTTGGTGCTTTTTGGCTTAATTTTTTTTAGCGTTGCTGTTGTGATGTATTTGACTATGGGGAAAGCAATCTATTTAGATCGTTCAATCGGCATGATGTATAAGGGCAACAACCCGCCTAAACTTTCAGGAATGCAAGATGAAAATGATAACGTGTACCTTAACAATATCCATGCTGTTCAAATTATAAAAGAATACGTGCGCTCGAATAAAAGCAGTTATTACAGTTACGAAATAAACTTAGTCATGAAAGACGCAACTCGGGTTAATGTTATTGATTTTGGCAATTATAAACAGATTAAAAAAGACGCTAAAATTATTTCACAATTTTTAGTTAAACCCCTTTGGGATTCAGTTGAATTAAGTTAGGGTTAATCAATTATTCAACTAGAACAATATAGCTTAAATAGATACCAAGTGGAAGCAAAACAAGGTAGATATTAATTGCTTTTTGGTAGGATTTTTTTAAATTTTTATCTTCAATATTAACGCGCATGCTGTTAAGCCAAATTAATTCCATTATTTGTAAAAACACCACTAATAAAATAAAAACAGTAGAAAATATACCGAGCAGATAGGCCCAATCTTCACCCTTGAAAAAATAGGCAATAGTTGCTGTAATAATGGCAATGATGATAAAAATCATTAAGGCTGCACGTAGCGGTGTAAAGGCTGTTTTTATTGTGTTATTTGACATACAAGGGTTTTAGTTAGCTCATTAAAAGCGAATTTTAACACAATGTGATACGGGAATTGTAGCGATGAGAATTAAATACTGAATTTTATATTTTGCCAGTCTGAATATGCCACAGTTTGTGGTAAATGCCTTTGTTTTTAAGTAATTCTTGATGAGTGCCGCTTTCAATAATTTGACCTTTTTCTAGAACATAAATGCAGTCGGCTTTGACGATTGTTGAAAGGCGGTGAGCAATGACCAATAAGGTGCGATTTTTTGCAATGTGTTTCATGGAGCGTTGAATAGCCGCTTCTGTTTCGTTATCCACTGCTGAAGTGGCCTCATCTAAAATCAAAATTGCAGGGTTTTTTAAGATAGCGCGCGCCAAAGAAATACGTTGACGTTGCCCACCTGAAAGTTTCATGCCTCTTTCACCCACTAATGTTTCGTATGAGTTTGGTAGCTCATTTATGAATTCATCGGCTTCAGCCAGATGTGCCGCTTGTTTTATTTCGGCGAGAGTAGCGGCATCTTTACCGTAGGCGATGTTGTCTTTTATTGTGCCATCAAATAGAAAAATATCTTGTGAAACCAGTCCAATTGATTCTCTTAAGTTACTGATTTTAATCTTGTTTATATTTACATGTCCAATGGTGATTTCACCATTTTTTGGACTGTAAAATCGCAGCAATAATTTCATTAAGGTGCTTTTACCTGAGCCAGTTTGACCAACAAAAGCAGTGACTTGGGATTTTTTAATAGTGAGATTAATAGAGGATAACACCTGTTGTGATTGTTTTGAATAGGAAAAATCGACACCTTTAAACTCAATATCCTGTGTCATGTCAGCAGAGAGTGTGTCTTTTTCATCTCGAATCTCAATAGGAGTTTCGAGCAAGTCCAGAATGCGACGTACCGATGCCATGGCGCGTTCGTACAAGTCCATTGTTACGGCTAATGAGGTAAAGGGCCATAATAAACGCTGGGTTAAAAAAACCAACATGCCATAAGAGCCAACGGTAATTACACCATCCAGTGCATCAAAACCTCCAATAATAAAGGTAGCAAGAAAACCCGTTAATATTGCCATACGAATAATAGGAGTAAAGGCAGCACTGACTTTTATGGCTTCTTTATTGGCATTTTGATAGTTTAAGCTTAATTCTTCTAAGTTTTGCAGCTCTTGTGGTTCACGAGTAAAGCTTTTAATGGTCGCTATACCCATAATTTTATTACTAATTGCGGTGGCTAATATTCCCGTTTGTTTGCGCACTTCGGTATACCGAGGTTGTGCCTTTCTTTGGAAGAAAAAAGCACCAAATATAATCAATGGAATAGGTAAAAATGCAAATAGAGCAATTTTGGCAGAGATATAAAAGAAAACAGCACCCACACCAATAACCGAAACAATCACTTGAATAAAGTCATTGGCACCCACATTTAAAAACCGTTCTAGTTGGTTAACATCATCATTTAGTATGGAAGTTAGGTTGCCACTGGTTTGATTTTCAAAAAAAGACATATCCATTTGTTGCATGCGATTATAGGTATCTAGGCGCATTTTATGTTGTAGGTTTTGCGCTAAATTTCTCCATAAAAGTGTGTAAAAAAACTGAAACACCGATTCACCAAGCCAAATAACAAATGTTAGAACAGCTAGCACAATCAATTGAGTCTTTTGTTCGGTATATCCAAAATAAGATAAAAATGATTCTTGTCCACTAACAACCACATCAATGGCAATACCAATAAGAATTTCGGGGGCAATATCAAAAAGTTTATTGATAACCGAACAAACACTTGCCAAAGTGATTTGTAAACGCATGCCTTTTGCGTATTTTAATAAACGAATAATTGGTTTGCTATTATTCATCAATTTCAATGTGGTCAGGGTGAAAAAACTGGATACTCAGGACCTGATAACTTAATAACTCAATTTTGCCATCATAACGTTGAAAATCAGATTCATTGTATTCAAAAGCATAACTTCGATAAAACCCAAGCTTGCCATTGATTCGTTTTATTTTCATGGATTTCATTGCAATGGAGTCATCCAACAAAACGCCATTGCGTTTTATGGTTTCACGTTTGGCGTAAGCTCGTGCGACATCTCTCGCTTTACTGTTTGTAGCGATGAAAAGGATAAATAAACCCGTTAACAGTAATAAAGGAATTTCAGTCATAAATTGGTTGCAATTGCGGTAGAAATTTATAATATGGTAGGTCGCTTTAAAAATAAAGACTATTGGCTCATAATAAATCAAATAAATTCATAGAAATGTAACTTATAATCATTACATTTGGCTAGGAGCTTGTCCGAGAATAGGAGCCATAGCGAGGGAAAGGTAATTTGAGGCAAGTTTTTGCATGATTTGAGGAGAATAGTTGCCCTATTTGACAAGAATCAGGTGATAAATTGTCCAAATCCACCTTTTCCGCAGTAGGTTATCTATTCTCGGTCAAGCTCCAAGTAAAAAAATAAATAAGAGGCTTTCATAGGGAAAGCTCTCAACAACAGGAGATTACATGAACTGTAACAAAGAAAAAACAATCGACAAATGTGTTATTGCTGCCCGTGGTGGCATGACCTTATTGTCTCAAGATGAAATTAATAAAATAATGAACATGGGCAAGGGCTCGGTTCACGCATTGTTTAGAAAATGCTGCTTAGCGGTATTAAATTGTGATGCAAAAGAAGACGATGCGATGGCTGTATTGTCTCGTTTTCCTGATTTTGAAGTTAAACTTTTACCAAGAGAGCGAGGCATCCATTTAGAATTTGTCAATGCACCAGCGGCAGCTTTTGTTGATGGTAAGATGATTTCTGGCATACGCGACTCAATTTTTTCCGTCTTACGTGATATTATTTTCCAATCATCAGAACATAATGATGGAAATTTTGATGAGTCGACTCTTTCTGGTATATCAAACATGGTTTTTGAAATGCTTAGACGAGGAGAGGTTTATCAATTTGGCAAAGAGCCGAATTTAGTGGTGTGCTGGGGTGGTCATTCAATTAATAAGGTGGAATACCAATACACAAAAAATGTGGGTTACCAGTTGGGTTTGCGCGGAGCTGATATTTGTACAGGATGTGGAACTGGCGCAATGAAAGGGCCGATGAAAGGAGCGTCCGTTGGGCATGCGAAACAACGTATATTTGATGGGCGTTATATTGGCTTAACTGAACCCGGAATTATCGCGGCTGAAGCCCCAAATCCAATTGTCAATAAACTAGTCATTATGCCAGATATAGAAAAGCGTTTAGAAGCTTTTGTACGTTTAGGTCATGGCATTATTGTTTTTCCTGGCGGGGTAGGGACAGCAGAAGAAATATTGTATCTTATAGGTCTATTATCTCACCCTGATAATAAGGGCAATCCTTATCCGTTTATCATGACTGGACCTAAGGAGTCAGAAGAATATTTTAAACAAATTGATGCCTTTATTCGTTATGCTTTGGGTGATGAAGTGGCTGAACTTTATGAAATTATTATTGAAGATCCTGAGAAAGTAGCAAAACACATGTTAGCAGGATTGGAAAAAGTGAAGGCATATAGAACTCAGAAGCAAATTAGTTATTATTTTGATTGGGAGTTGGTTATCGAAGAAGCTTTTAAATTTCCCTTTTTGCCAACACATGAAAATATGCTCAATCTTAACCTCAATCGCAATCAACCCGTTAATGAGTTGGCAGCTGATTTACGCAAAGCGTTTTCTGGAATTGTGGCAGGTAATGTGAAGGAATTTGGTCAAACACAAATCAAAGAGTATGGTGTTTACAAAATCCAAGGGGACAAAGAATTAATGGCTCGTCTTGATGTGTTGTTGCAATCTTTTGTTGAACAAGGACGCATGAAATTGCCTGGAAGTAAATACACGCCAGTTTTTGAAGTGTTGACTTAACAGACTGTGAAAGTATTCTGATGACGAGTAAAAATGGTCTAAATTTCGCTACTTTTCGTTGAAAAACTTGGAATTAGCCAGCTAGTCACGGCGTTTTTCGCCTCAATTAGCAAATTTTATCCTCATTTTTCTTTCGCCCCATAATACTTTCACAGTCTGTAAATTAAATAAGCTAAAATGCACAAGGTTTCTCCTTGTGCACTTTAGCTTAAAAGTTTTACTTATCCATTAATTTTTCAATTATGGGGTGAAGAATAACTTCCATGGCTAACTGCATCTTACCGCCAGGAACAACGATGGTGTTTCGGCGAGACATGAATGAATTTTTTATCATCGATAATAGGTAAGGAAAGTCAACATCTAGGGCTTTGTAATCTTTGAATCGAATCACAACCATGGACTCATCGCGAGTAGGAATGTCACGTGAGATGAATGGATTGGATGTGTCAACCAGTGACACCCGTTGAAAGTTTATATCGGTATTGGAAAATTGTGGGGTGATTACATTAACATAATCTCGCATGCGACGCAAAATTGTGTCAGTAACATCTTCTGGTTTGTAACCACGTTGCGCAGTATCACGGTGAATTTTTTGAATCCATTCTAAGTTAACAATGGGGACAACGCCAATTTTTAAATCGGAGTATTTTGCGATGTTAATGTCGTGTTTTTCATTGACAATAGCGCCGTGTAAACCTTCATATAACATCAAATCACTGCCTTCTCCTGCATCTAACCAAGGAGTAAATTCACCCGGATTTTGACCAAAAGGTTCAGCTTCTTCTGCTGAATGAAGATAAGAACGGCGTTTGCAACTGCCTTTTTCTCCATAGGTTTTAAAGGTGTTTTCGAGATCCTTAAGTATATTGGCTTCAAAACCAAAGTGGGAGAAATTTCGGCGTTCTTTTTGGGCGAGTTTAACTTTTTTCTTCATTTCTTTGCGGTCGTATCTATGAAATGAATCACCCTCTACCACGACGGGATTAATCTTTTGTCTATGGAAAATATGTTCAAAAGCTTTTTTTACCGTTGTTGTTCCGGCACCTGATGAGCCGGTTACTGCAATAATGGGGTGTTTCTTAGACATGGTTTTCACCTATAATGTTTTTAAGTAATTGGGTATCGATTTGACTGAAGTCGTTGTGTAATTGTTGCGCTTGAGTGAAATCTTGATTCTTTGTGTATTGATTTATTGTTACAATTGTTTTAAGTCCTGCTTGCACAGCAGATTGCAGTCCCGCCTCAGAGTCTTCAATGGCAATGCAATCTCCTGCTTTTAAATTGAGTTTCTCTAAAGCGTAGAGATAAATATCAGGTGCTGGTTTCTTGTTGGCAACAATGTCACCTGCAGCTATAACCTTAAATAATGATTCAGCTTGTTTTCCAAGATTTGCTCTAAGTAATGCAGTAACATTAATAGGTGTGGTTGTTGTCGATATTGCCAGTGTTATTTTTTCAGCTTTGGCTTGGTTAATTAGTTTTTTAACGCCCTTTCGTAAGGGAATTTTTCCTGACTCTAATAACTGTATGTAATGCTTGGTTTTGGTGGCATGCAAGTCTTTGATTTCTTCGTTTGTTAAAATGTTTTGCTTAAGAAAATCAGTTTGGTAATAGTTCATTCTTTCTTTACCACCCGTAACTTTTAATAATTGACCGTAGAGTTCTTCACTCCAATGCCAATCTAAACCTTTTTCTCGAAAAGCCAGGTTGAATGCCACACGGTGGCCATCACGCTCGGTATCAGCCATGGTGCCATCAACATCAAATAGTATGCACTTTAATTTCATAAATTTACTCATTTGTCATTCCAGCAGAGCCACAGCAGGAATCCAGTTTTTATTTAAATGGATTCCTGTCTTTGTAGAAATGAACACTGGGTTTTTACTTGTATTTATCCGCCATATCATCCATAGAGATTGGCTTAATTTTTGAGGCATTGCCTGCCGAACCAAAGGCATTAAAACGATCAACACATATGCCTCGCATGGCATCAGTCGCAGCTCGCAAGAATTTGCGTGGATCGAAGTTGCTGGGGTTTTCAGCTAAAAATTTACGCACTGCACCAGTTGAGGCCAGCCGCAAATCGGTATCAATATTGACTTTGCGAACGCCGTGTTTAATGCCTTCTTGCACTTCTTCAACGGGTACGCCATAAGTTTCAGGAATTTCACCACCGTATTGGTTAATGATTTTTAACCACTCTTGTGGAACGGCTGATGAACCATGCATTACCAAATGGGTATTAGGAATCTTGGCATGAATTTCTTTTATGCGTTGGATGGAGAGGATATCACCTGTTGGTGGTTTAGTGAACTTATAAGCACCATGTGAAGTTCCAATAGCAATTGCCAAGGCATCTACGTTGGTTTGTTCTACAAAATCTTTGGCTTCATCAGGATCAGTTAACATTTGTTCCATGGTTAATATGCCCTCAGCTCCAGATCCATCTTCTTCACCAGCAATGCCAGTTTCCAATGAACCTAAACAACCTAACTCGCCTTCAACTGATGCTCCACAGGCATGTGCCATAGCAACGGCTTGTTTGGTGATGTTGACATTGTATTCGTAGGTCGATGGTGTTTTCATATCAGTCATTAATGAACCATCCATCATTACTGAAGTAAAACCAAGGTATAAAGATTGCATGCAAACAGCAGGTGATGCGCCATGGTCTTGATGCAATACAATTGGAATATCAGGCCATTGTTTAACTGCGGAGGCAACAAGTCCCTTGATAAAGGCAGGGCCAGCATAATTTCTAGCACCAGCAGAGCCTTGTAAAATTACTGGTGAATTGGTTATGGCAGCTGCCTCCATAATGGCATGGATTTGTTCCATGTTATTAACATTAAATGCAGGCATACCATAACTGTTTTCTGCGGCATGATCCAATAATTGTCTAAGTGAAATTAAAGCCATGATTATTTCTCCAATATGTTGTTAACAGTTTCAACGACTTTATCAACCGTGAAACCAAAATATTCAAATAAAACTGCACCAGGGGCAGATTCGCCAAAAGTGTCTTGTGATATAACCGCACCATTAAGTCCGACATACTTATACCAAAAATCGCCTTGTCCTGCTTCGACAGCAATACGTTTACTGATAGTTGTTGGTAATACACTTTGCTTGTATTCTTCTGATTGCTTGTCATAAATATTGGTGCAAGGCATGGAAACCACACGAATATTATCGCCAATTTTTGCTGCGGCTTTCATGGCTAAGCCAACCTCAGAACCCGTAGCAATAATAATAGCATCGGGTGTTCCAATAGAATCTTTTAAAATATAGCCGCCTTTGGCAATATCTGCCACTTGCTGTGCCGTTCTTTCTTGTTTGTCGGTATTTTGGCGGGTAAAAGTTAAGCAACTTGGACCATCTTTTCTTTGAATGGCTGATTTCCATGCAGCAACAGACTCTACCGCGTCACAAGGTCGCCAAACGTTCATGTTTGGAATCAAGCGCAGAGTTGATGTTTGTTCTACAGGTTGATGCGTTGGGCCATCTTCACCCACACCAATTGAATCATGGGTGTAAACAAATAAACCCCGAATTTTCATTAAGGCTGCCATGCGTAGCGCATTTCGAGCGTACTCTGAAAACATTAAGAAGGTAGCGCCATAAGGCATTAGACCACCGTGTAGCATCATGCCATTCATCATTGCAGTCATGGCAAACTCACGCACGCCATAAGACAAATAGTTACCACTAAAATCCAGTTTTCCAGTGCCATTTACGGCTCTGGAACCTGACCAAAAAGTGTTGTTTGAAGGGGTTAAATCTGCTGAACCACCAAATAAACCAGGAACCAAAGGTCCCAAGGCTTCCAGTGCATATTTCGAGGCTTTACGTGTTGGCATGGATTCTGTTTCTGCCTGTGCTTTTACGATGGCGCTTGTGGCAAGTGCTTCAAAATCAGCGGGTAATTGATTGTTCATACGTGCGCTAAATTCAGCTGCTTTTTCAGGGTATTTAGCTGAATATTTGGCAAATTTCTTATTCCATTTTGATTCTTGTTTTGCGCCTTTTTCAATGGCATTCCATCCATCATAAACTTCTTGAGGAATTTCAAAAGCAGGAGCAGTCCAATTCAGTGCTAAACGTGTGGCTGCAACTTCATCTTCACCTAATGGCGCACCATGGCATTCGTGCGAACCTGCTTTTGTTGGAGCTCCCATTCCAATGATGGTTTTGGCACAAATGATGGAAGGTTTATTTCTGACTTTTTTAGCTTTTTTAATTGCCTTTTTGATAGCTTTTGAATCGTGTCCATCAATTTCTTGTACGTGCCAACCGTAAGCTTTAAATCGTTTAGGTGTGTCATCAGTAAACCAACCATCGACTTCACCGTCAATAGAGATGTTGTTGTCATCATAAATTGCAATCAATTTCCCTAAGCCTAATGTTCCAGCAAAAGAACACGCTTCGTGCGAGATGCCTTCCATCAAACATCCATCGCCTAAAAACACGTAAGTGTGGTGATCAACAATATCAATGCCGTCTTTATTGAATTCTTTTGCTAATAACTTTTCAGCCAAAGCCATGCCAACAGCGTTGGTTATGCCTTGTCCAAGAGGGCCAGTTGTCGTTTCAACTCCTGGTGTGTAACCGTATTCAGGGTGACCAGGTGTTTTGGAATGCAATTGACGGAAGTTTTTAATGTCATCCATAGATAAATCGTATCCCGTTAAATGCAATAAAGAATAAATTAGCATTGAGCCGTGACCATTGGATAACACAAACCTATCGCGGTTTGACCAATGAGGATTCTTAGGGTTATGGTGCATAAAGTCGTTATACAAAACCTCAGCCATATCTGCCATGCCCATGGGGGCTCCAGGATGTCCAGAGTTTGATTTTTGAATGGCATCCATGGATAAAACACGAATGGCATTAGCAAGCGTAGATCGTTTAGTCATAGTAATAAGCTCAATTATAATTTGTGCCCATATTATACCAATCAAATCATAAACAAAAGACACAATTATTTATATTATGTATAAGATGTTCTTATTTTAAATGGACATATTGTAAACCAACTGTTAGAGCTGTTAGAATGCAATTATGAATAAAATACATGTAACCAAAACTTATAATCAAGGCATAGAAAAGGTATTTAAAACTATTTCTAACCATTCTCGTTTTTTATCTGGAGGAGGATTGCAATGTAAAATGATTAAATTGGGCAATGATAATCCAAATGGTGAAGGGGCTATTCGATGTATTGTTGCACCTAGGAGCTTGTCCGAGAATAGAAAATCTATTACAGAAAAGCTGAATTTGTGCTATTTTCCCGCTTTTTTTCGTCAAAAATACTCCTGGAGAGTATTTTCATGTTAACCCACATGGATGTGGGCAAGTGTCACGGATGATACGCGTAAATAGCGGTGCTATTCTTCTCAAAAAACCGAAAAACAGCCCTAAATCCAGCTTTCCTTCATGACGATTCCTGTTCTCGGACAAGCTCCTAGACTGACTGTTGAAGAAAAAATTTTTGATTTTCAAGTTAATAAACATTTTGCTTATCAAATCATTAAAATCGTACCAAAACAGCCATTGGTGCATGATAAAGGTTGGTTGGATTTCACTGAAATTGAAGGGAAAACACATGTAGATTGGTATTCAGAATTCACGATTACAACGCCAGTTGTTGGGGGGTTTAATTGGTTGGTTTGTTAAACGGCAAAAGCTTTTTTAAAACAACTGGATTATGCAGTTGTGTAGAAGCTTGGAAGTTAAGGAAGCATTAATTCTTGCTTTCATTATCGGGATTTGGGTATCATCTTAATTTGGGTTTATAGGGCTTTTTAAGCCTTTTGTTCAAAATGTGAAGCAGTTCATAAATCATTAAAGGTTTGCTTTGAATATTTGCTTTGTGTTAATGGTATGAGGTAGTATGTATAGCCACTGTAGTGAGAGGGCGATACACGACTCTATTACAATGAATAAAATTTTCTATGAGGGGAGGTAATTATTATTCATGCCGCAAAATAAATTCAAAGTTGTTATCATTGGTTCTGGACCTGCGGGGTTAAGTGCGGCAGCTCGTGCAGCTTATTATGAAAAAGAACATGGAGAGTCTTCTGCGCATCTATTACTTGAGGCGTTTTCTGGTTTATCAAAAACAATTTATCAATACCAAAAGGGCAAACATGTCATGGATGAACCAGGGTTTTTAAATCTCAGAAGTCCAATGGAGTTTGCAGCAGGTAAGCGAGAAGAAGTGTTGCAGGCATGGGAGCAAGGCGTACAACAAAACGGTATTAATATTCAATACGAAAAAGAAGTTATCGGCATTACGGGTGAACAACCCGATTTTACTGTCACCTTAAAAGACGGTAAAAAAATAACCACTGAAAATGTCGTTTTAAGTATTGGTTTGCAAGGAAATCCTAGAAAATTGGGTTTGCCAGGAGACGATGAATCGACTTTTGTGCGTTATACACTTGAAGACCCTGATGAGTTTGAGGAAAAAACAATTGTCGTGGTAGGGGCAGGTGATGCTGCAATCGAAAATGCTTTGGGTTTAGCTCAAAATAACACCGTTTATATCATCAACCGAAGAAACGAATTTACGCGTGCCAAAGAAGGCAATTTAAATGCAGTTTTATCGGCTATTAACAACAAATCAAATCAGTTTTTTTGTCAATACAATACCAATGTTAAATCAATACAATTGCCCCAATCAGTAGATGAAAAAGGGGCGATTGTGCTAGACACCCCCGAGGGGGATTTATCCATCAATTGTGACTGCATTATTGCCCGTTTAGGTGCAATTGCACCGCGTCGTTTTGTTGAGTCTTGCGGTGTTGAATTTCCAAATGACAAGCCAGATTCCATTCCTGATTTAGACAATCATTACCAAAGCAATGTTAAAGGTCTTTATATTATTGGAGCATTGGGCGGTTATCCATTAATCAAACAAGCAATGAACCAAGGTCATGATGTTATTGAGTTTATTCATGGCAAAGAAATCAAACCCGCCGATCACCCTTTGCTCGAACAACAATTCAAGTTGTTACCCTACGTCATGGATGCCCAAGATATTTTGGAATTATACCAACAGCGTGTTCCCATGTTTAAACGCATGAATGCATTGGCATTTAGAGAATTGATTATAGAAAGTAATATTGTTATTGCTTTGGATGAACAAGGTTACCAAGAGGCTAATAAGAAACAAGAACTGGCCAAAGCCAAGAATTACAGTAAATTCACCAAACTAATTAAAGCAGGTGATAAAATCTTCAAAAAGGAAGAGTACAGCAATACTTTTTATACCATTGTTGAAGGTGAAGTCAGTTTAACCACAGAAGAAGGAAAGAGCTTTAAACTAAAAGCAGGGCAGTTCTTTGGTGAAATGAGCCTGCTATCAGGACGACCAAGAAAAACCGACGCCATTGCTGGTAACGATTGTATTTTAATCGAAACGCCACGTCGTATCATGTTGAAACTGATGAATTCAAACGACGAAGTCGCACAAGGCATCAATCGTATATCTACCGTTAGAGCCTTGCAAGAGGCTTTTAACCCGAATTTATCCTCAAAAGAAATGCTCGCCTTGGCTGCAACGGTTAAAATGGTCGAATTTAAAGCCAATGAAACCCTTTTTAAAGAAGGAGAAAAGGGCAAACACTTGTACCTTATTCGTTTAGGGACTGTCTCACTTGCAAAAGGGATAAAACATAACAAACGGGTGACGACACAACTGCAGTCAGGAGAACTAGTTGGTCAATTAGCCTTAATGGGCAACCCAACTCGAACACATACCGCTGTTGCGGCTGTTCGAGTTGAAGCCTTTAAATTAAACTTACAGCAGTTTTTAACCTTAATTAAATCCAATAAAGACCAAATCAAAGTCTTGCAAAGCGATTTAGCGGATTTAATGCAAAAATCAAACCTAATGGGTTCGGTTTATGAATCAGTTGATATCAATAAGTTTTTATTAAAACAAGGGCTAGGGGAGGCGACAAATGCTTTAGTGATTGATGAAAACCTATGCGTCGCTTGCGATAATTGTGAGACAGCTTGTGCAGAAACTCATTCTGGTATTGCGCGTTTAAAGCGTGAGCAAGGGGATTCATTTGCAGGATTACATATCCCAATTTCATGCCGCCATTGCGAACAACCGCATTGCATGAAAGATTGCCCAGCTGATGCCATCCATCGAGCAGATAGTGGCGAAGTTTTTATTGATGATTCGTGTATTGGTTGTGGAAATTGTGAAACCAACTGTCCCTATGATGTCATAAAAATGAGTTACGACATGCCTAAAAAGCCAGGTTTGCTTGCTTGGATGTTTTTAGGTTTAGGTAAAGGACCTGGTGAGTTAGGTAACCCTGTTATCGATGCAAAAGCAAAAGATAAAGGTAAAAAAGCAGTCAAATGCGATTTATGCAAAGACTTAAAAACAGGACCGGCCTGTGTTCGAGCCTGTCCAACAGGAGCAGCCATTAGAATTAGTCCTAATGACTTTGTTGACTTAGTTGAGGGACGATAAAAGTGTTTGAAAATTTACTTAAATACAAAAAGTACCGCTACCTCAGTTTATCATTAATTTTGATTGTTTCTGCTGCAGTGATTTATTTAACTCAAGGAATAGAGCAACCCGCGAATGGAGGTACTTGGCAAGGTTATACTTTGGGTATCTTCAGTGCTTTTCTTGTCTTGTTGTTAACTTATTTAGGGATTAGAAAAAGAAGTTATTCATCGCGAATGGGAACAGTAGAAGGCTGGACTTCTGCTCATGTATTCCTTGGAACAAGTTTATTATTAATTGCTACTTTACATGCGGCTTTTCAAGTCGGTTGGAATATCCATACGTTAGCTTATGTATTGATGATTGCCGTGATTTTGTCAGGTTTTTATGGACTGTTCACTTACCTGCATTACCCTCAAGTGATGTCCAAAAACAATAATGGTGGTTCTCAAGAGAGTTGGTTGCAAGAATTGGCTCAAATTGATGATGAAATAAAGAACAGATCGGGTTCTTGCCGCGCTGAAATTAGGTTATTGGTATTAAGTGCAATAGAAAACACAAAAATTAGCGGCGGCCTGTTTTCTCAATTGACACGAAGCGACAATTCGAAGATTAAAATACAATCCGAGTCTGATAAGTATACGTCAAACAAAAATCAAGAAAGAGTCATATCATACTTAGCAAGAGCTTTACCCAATAGCCTTAATCATGCTGAAGCATCTGCAATTGATGGTATTTTATCAAAATTTTCGAGGCGGCAAAGATTGCTTAAAATCATTAAACGAAACCTGCAAATCAAAGCTTATTTAAAGGTGTGGCTGCTTTTTCATGTGCCTTTAACGATTGCCTTATTAGCTGCTTTAACTGTTCACATTTTAGTCGTTTTTATTTATTGGTAATTTGCATATATGTTTATTTTAATTAGAAAATCAGTTTTCGGCAGTCAGGAAGAATACCAAGATTTAGACTTTGATGTCAATGAACTTGTTATTGGAAACACAGAAAATGCGAACTTGGTTTTGGATGAAATTGCTGATGGCAGTATTACCTTAAAACCAAAAGGAGAAGACAAGGCTAAATTTACTTGTTCAAATGGCTTAGAAGTGTTGACTCAGACAAAATTAACTGCAACGGGTACGCTCCAAAAGGGATTTACTTATCAACTGGGTGTTTATGATATTGAAGTTATAGATGTTCCTGCTGGATTTGATTTTGCACTAAATATATCGCGTTCAAAAAGAAAGTCCTTGCTTACAAAGAAAAAATTTAAGATTGAGGAAAAGAAAGGAAAAATCAGTATACGCCTTCTCTCCTACCTTTTGTTTTTGTCTATTTTAGTGGTCTATTTATTGATTCCTTATTTAAGTTTTACACAATCAGGGATTAAAGAAAAAACTAAAAACTTACCCTTAGTGACCGATAAATCGTGGTTGTCTGGACCGATGGCAATGGCTCACCGAATTCCTGAGATTGGAGATGATTGCCAGGTTTGTCACGTAAAACCTTTTGAAAAAGTACAAGATAAACAGTGTTTGAGTTGCCATCAAAATTTAGGAGAGCATGTCAACTCTATGCACCCTGCAGTGAAAGAAATCGATAAATTTTTATGTGAAAATTGCCATAAAGAGCACAATGAACCGGCACAAATTACACGAACGGATGACGCTTTGTGTGTTAATTGCCATCAGAATATACAAAAATACGAAACTCAAAATTCGCTTAAAAAGAATCCCGTACAAGTGGTTACTGGTTTTGATTCGGATAACCACCCACCGTTTCGTTTAAGTTTAATTCAACCCAAACTCATAAATGGTGCCTATGAATGGAGAAAGAACCGACCTAAGTTTGATTTAAAAGTAAAACCAATTGAAGAGTCAAATTTAAAATTTTCACATAAAGTGCATTTGGATAAGGAGCTTGTTCAAGACGAATTAAGTGGTCAATCTTTGGTGTGTTCAAACTGCCATCAACTAAAAGACGATAAAGAACATTTTAAACCCATAACCATGGATAAAGATTGCCGCAGTTGCCACAAATTGTCGTTTGATGTTTTTAATCCAGATATTGAGTTGCCGCATGGCAATTTACGCGCCGCTTTTGTTATGTTAGAGGCGCACTTTATACGTGAATTTACTGACCCAGAATTACGAAAAAAACGCTCAAGAAAAAAAATAAGACGGATACCAGGACAACACAGCAATAATGCCACGTGTGAAGGCAGTAGTTTAAATTGTGGTCGAGAAGAAGCTTTAAAAGAAGCCCAATTTCAGTTTACACAAAGTGGTTGCATCACCTGCCATGAAGTCACCACCAATAAAACCAATGAATTGATGGACAAATGGTTTGTGAAGCCGATTAAAATCAACCAAGACTGGTATTCTAAAGCGCAATTTGATCACGTGAGTCATTTTAGTGTTAGAAATAAAGATAACGAAGAGGTTTGTTTAACGTGTCATGAGATTGAAAACTCGGATGATGCAAAAGACATCGCCATACCGCAAAGAAACAAATGTGTAGAATGCCATCAAAAAGGCATTGAAAATAGCGTTGAACTCACATGCACACGCTGCCATGCGTTTCATTTCGAACAACAAGAAAAGTAGGGGAAAGGAGAATAATATGAGAAATACAAAACGATTGACAGTCTTGTCATTACTGTTGTTAGCACTTATCAGTCATGCCCAACAACAAAGAACTATTGACTTGGGAACTAAATTCAATGCGGTTGGTGAAATGAATATTGATTTTACCAATGAAGGGACAATCTGGACACCTCAAAGCTTTCCCAATTCCCCACCATCGGTTGTAACTATTGCTCCTTCTGATAATCATTTGTCAATCGACAACGTCAAACAGGTACTCGCTCAAGCTATTGGTCAAGCTCAAAGTAGTGGACAATTCGCAACCATTGCCGTGGTTGACAGGGTTGGTAATGTGTTGGCTGTTTACCGCATGAATGGTGTTGACACACAAGTCACATTGACATCCGCAGTACCTGCTGTGGTTGAAAAAGGTTTGGACAATATTGTTTTACCCTCTGGAGCTGATGGTGATGCCTTAGCTGCCATTGCCAAAGCCATAACTGGGGCTTATTTATCCAGTTCAGGCAATGCTTTTTCGACCCGAACTGCGGGGCAAATTATTCAAGAACACTTTAATCCAGGGGAAAGAAATCAACCATCAGGCCCTTTATTTGGCGTACAATTTAGCCAATTACCCTGTTCTGACTTTACTCTGCGTTATGACCCAACAAAAAACCAAGGACCACAACGCTCACCCTTGGGCTTATCGGCCGACCCTGGTGGCTTTCCATTGTACAAAAATGGCAAAGTTGTCGGTGGTGTGGGCGTTATTTCGGACAATATTTATTCCATTGATAAAAATATCATGGATTTTGACCAAGACAACGATGAAAAAATTGCCTTAGCAGCGACATTTGGTTTTGATGCTCCTGTAGAAATCAGAGCCAACCGTATCACAGTAGATGGCAAAACCCTGCGTTACAGCGATACGTTAAGTTCCGATATTTCCCCAAGTGGTACTAATTTTGATACCATTGCAGCAACTGTTGGCAATTTAATTGCGGTCAATGCTTACACCGACGGCACCATCAAAAGAGGCATGGTTTTTGGTCATGAAGAATCAGGCATCCGTGCCGATTCGACCCTTTATAACGGCTTAAATGGCTTTGTTTTTGTCGATGAAACTGATACCAATCGTTTTGTCCCTCAAGCCGGAAATGATGCCGCTTTCATTAATTCCGTTGCTCCACTTTCTGCCAATGAAGTGCAAGAAATCTTAAAAGCTGCGTTAGATGTCGCCAATCGAGCACGAGCACAAATTCGGCAACCATTGGGTTCTCAAGCACAAGTCACCATTGCTGTGGTTGATTCTCAAGGCAATAATTTGGCAATGGTAAGAACGCCAGATGCTCCTGTTTTTGGGTCGGACGTGGCTTTACAAAAAGCACGAACAGCGGCTTTCTTCTCCAATATTGATGCCGCCACTTTTCTTAACAACCTAACCACACCAACCAATTATTTTGATACGGATTTAATGGTGAAAGAAACCATTGCCATACCTGATTATGTCACCGCAATAAAAAGTTTTGTAGGCAATAATGCACTCAGTGATGGCACGGCATTTTCTGATCGAGCTGGTGGAAATTTATCTCGACCATTTTATGCTGATGGCATTGAAAAAAATGCACATGGACCATTAAGCAAGTCTATTCGTAATAATGAATGGAGCTTTTTATCCACTGGCTTGCAACTTGACCTGGTGATGAATAAAATCATTCAGCATGTGCTTTTTGCGGCAGCGGCAGCAGGAACGGATGTGGATAATGTCTGCACATCCACCACTTCTGCTCGATTAGCCAATGGCATACAAATTTTTCCAGGAAGCGTGCCGATTTATCGTGGCAATCAACTCATTGGTGGCATCGGTGTTTCAGGGGATGGTGTCGATCAGGATGATATGATTGCTTTTTTAGGCCTCCATAATGCAGCTATACAACTATCAGGCAGTATCAACAATGCACCTGCTGCCATGCGTGCCGACACCTTAACACCGCAAGGCACACGTTTACGCTTTGTGCAATGCCCGTTTTCGCCGTTTAATGGTTCATCCGAACAAAATGTTTGTCGTGGCAAATAGGAGAAGGACATGAAAATAAAAATTACATCTTGGCTTTTTTGTTCTACGCTGGTTTTTTCTTTATCTGTCTTTAGCCCACCAATTAAAGCACAAACAAACGAAATTGATTGCACTCAAGAACAAGCCAAACAAAAAGGCAAACGCAAAAGAAGAAGGGCTGGAGCTGCCAATCGAGATTGCAACACCAAACAAGTCCAAGTAAATCCCGAAACAGGTGAAGCACAAGTGATTGTTATTGAGGAAAAAGTCAAACCAAAAACCTATGTGCCGCGTACTTTTTCACCCGTTCCTCGTCCAAGCTCTGACCAATTTCAAGCGAAAATCCCCGTGCCCGACAGATGGCGAATTGTTGAAGCCTTGGGTTACAAAGAACGATGGTATGACCCTTATAATCGCAATGTCTTAAAAGCCGATCGCCCCATTCATGGCGAAGATTGGTTTTTTAATTTAGGGATAATTTCCGATACCGTGTATGAAAAAAGAGAGGCTGCAACGCCCGTAGGCGGACAAAGCACCAATAATCCAGGGCAAATTGATCAATTTGGTGGTTACAATCAAAGTTTAGTGAACGAAAATTTAGCTCTGGAATTTGTATATTACAAGGGCGACACCACTTTTAAGCCGCCTGAATACGAATACCGATTTATACCCGTATTCAACTATAACCACACACGCATTGATGAAATATTAGGATTAAACATCGACCCAGACCAAGGCACAACACGCACCGATAAACATGTTGGTATTCAAGCCTTATTTATTGACAAGCATTTACGTGATGTTTCCGATAACTATGATTTTGACAGTATTCGTTTTGGGATTCAGCCTTTTTCAAGTGATTTTCGTGGATTTTTATTCCAAGATTCACCCTTTGGAGTTCGTTTGTTTGGAACAAGGAATAATAATAAATTGCAGTACAATTTTGCTTTATTTAGGCGTTTTGAAAAAGACACCAACAGCGGCTTAAATGATTTGGGTAAAGCCTTACGCAAAGATGATTTGTTTATTGCCAATGTTTACTTGCAAGACAAGCCTCGACTGGGTTTTTTCTCGCAGTTTAGTTTTATTCATAATCGTAACAGAGACACCAGTATTTTGTATGATAACAATGGCTTTATTGCCCGCCCTGTGTCTTTGGGAACTGAACGTCCACGATATTACGATGCTAACTACCTCAGTTTCAATGGCGATGGTCATTTTGGACGATTAAACCTTACCACCTCCGCTTCTTATGTGTTTGGGCGAGAATCGCATGGCACTTTCACCACCACGCAATCGGATATACGGGCTTATTTTTTGGCAGCAGAAGCCTCGGTTGACTTTGATTGGATTCGGTTGAGTGCATCATTCTTGTATGGCAGTGGTGATGATGATCCTTATGATAACAAGTCAAATGGTTATGATGCTATTTTTGAAAACCCACAATTTGCGGGAGCGGATACCAGTTATTGGATTCGGCAAGCTAATCCGCTCATAGGCGGCGGCAAAGTGGCTCTTTCTGCACGTAATGGTATTCTCAACTCACTGCGTTCTTCCAAAGAACACGGACAATCTAACTTTACCAATCCAGGCATTGGCTTAATAGGTGCTGGCATGGATATGGAAATTTTGCCTGAATTAAGTTTTTCAGTTAATGCCAATTATCTGGAATTTGCCACCACAGAAGTTTTGGAAGTGGCTCGGCAACAAGCCGATATTGATACAGAAATTGGTTTAGATTTATCTGCTGCTTTTATTTGGCGACCACTAAATTCACAAAATGTCGTGTTGCGATTATCTTATGCTCGCTTATTTACTGGCAAAGGCTTTGAACAATTATTTGGGCAAGGCGATGTAGATACATTATTATTCAATATTATTCTAACGTACTAAGAGGAAAAAGCGATGAAAAAAATAGTAACAATGGTTGGAATACTTTTTGTATTTACTACAGTCTTAGCATCAGAAGGCGGGCATAAAGTCGAACGAGTTTACCCCAATTATCCTCCCGCTCCAAAAACACAAACCAAAACGGACATGAAGGCTAAAAGCGAAGGCTGTATCAGCTGTCATACCACTACCGATGAACTAACCATGCACGAAACACCTGCCATTAAATTGGGTTGTACCGATTGTCATGGCGGCGATGCCACTATTCATGTTGCATCAGGTTTGAAAAAAGGCGACGAGGACTATTTGCATACCCTTGAAAAAGCCCATGTATTGCCTTTATTTCCAGAAAAGTGGCATTTCCCAAGCAGTGCCAATCCAGAAAGAACTTACACGCTATTGAATAAAGAAAGCCCTGAGTTTATCCGCTTTATCAATCCATCAGACTATCGAATTGCTCGTGAAGCTTGTGGAGCTTGTCATTTGGCGACCATTCAAGCTGCCGAATCTTCGATAATGTCAACCACTGCCATGTTATGGGGTGGCGCATCCTACAATAATGGCATATTGCCTTATAAGCAATATATCTTAGGAGAAGCCTATACAAAAGATGGCGAAGGTGCAAAATTGCTTGCCCCTATAGCACCAACCCAAGAAATGATGGATAGAGGCATATTACCTGCTTTAAACCCATTGCCCGCCTGGGAAACAGTTAAACCAGCCGATGTTTTTCGAGTGTTTGAAGGTGGTGGACGAAACATTAGTAACTTATTTCCTGAAGTGGGTTTGCCCAATGCATTAGGGCAGTTGCAACGCCTTGAAAAGCCAGGAAAGCCCGATTTAAAGCAATCCAACCGAGGTCCTGGAACTGGCGGACGGGTCGCCATTCCCGTGCTCAATATTACCAAAACACGCTTAAATGACCCGCATACGTGGTTTTTAGGAACCAATGACCAGCCAGGAGATTACCGGTCATCGGGTTGTGCCAGTTGCCATGTGGTTTATGCCAATGACAGAGACCCTCGTCATTCAGGAAAATACGCACAGTTTGGTCATACGGGCAAAACACAAACCAAAGACCAGACCATTAGCAAAGAGGAATCAGGTCATCCATTGCAACATAAATTCACCCGTGCCATACCAACCAGTCAATGCATGAGCTGCCACATGCATCAACCCAATATGTTTATGAACACCTATTTGGGTTATACCATGTGGGATTACGAATCGGATGCTCCTTTTATGTGGCCAGAAAAACAATTTTATCCAAGCGAAGAAGAAAAGCGATCGACGTTAGACAGAAACCCAGAAGGGGCTTCCCCTCGTGGCAAGTGGAAGGATATGGATTTTGTATTAGGCGTTTCAAAATTAAATCCTCAGTTAAAAGATACACAATTTGCTGATTATCATGGTCATGGTTGGAATTTTCGAGCCGTATTTAAACGTGACCGGGACGGAACTCTATTAGATAAAGAGGGCAAAGAGGTCAGTGACAAAGATCCTGATAAGTTTAAAAAAGCGGTACACATGTCATCGGTGCATTTAGATGTTGGTATGCATTGTGTCGATTGCCATTATGGACAAGATTCTCACGGCAACGGGCATTTGTATGGAGAGGTGGCTGCTGCGGTTGAAATTTCTTGTATTGATTGCCATGGCACACCTGATGCTTACCCAAATTTACACACCTCAGGCCCTGCTGCTCTAGATGGTGGTATGGATTTGTCGGCTATTCGTAATCCGGATGGCAAAAAACGCTTTGAATGGATAGGCGATGAACTGATACAACGTTCTGTGATGGATTCGGAGTTGGAATGGAAAGTGAGCTTGATTAAAGATGCGGTTGACCCAAAAAGTTCGCATTTTAACCCAAAAGCCGCCAAAGCCAAAACCATGAGCCGTGACACAAAAACTCAAGAGTGGGGCAGTGACAAAGTCGCCAAAGAAGACTGGGCACATTCCTATGACAACATGGAATGTTACGCCTGCCATACCTCGTGGACCACCAGTTGTGGTGGTTGCCATTTACCCATTGAAGCCAATGCTAAAACTGAACGCCACCATTACGAAGGTGAATCAACACGAAATTTTGCCACCTACAATCCTCAAGTGGCTCGTGATCAAATGTTTTTAATTGGAAAACGCGAAACTGCCAAAGGTGGAAAATTTGCTCCCGTTCGCTCGACTTCTGCTTTAGTTTTATCCTCAACCAATGCCAATCGTGAAAAAATATACATGCAGCAACCACCTGTGGCAGCCAGCGGTTACAGTTCGCAAGCGTTTAATCCGCATTTTCCACACACTGTAAGAAAAACCGAAACAAAAACCTGTGATGATTGTCACTTGTCAGTAGAAAACGATAATAATGCCATCATGGCACAATTATTAATGTATGGAACTCGTTTTGTTGACTTTATTGGGCATTATGCGTGGTTAGGTGGCGAAGGATATATTACTGGCGTTGAAGTGACCGAATGGCAAGAGCCTCAAGCCGTTATCGGCAGTTATTTGCAACGCTATGCCTACCCTGATTTTTATAAAAAACACCAAGACAAAGCACAGGTATTGGAACAGGGTTTTGCTCACAGTTCTGGAGCTGTTAATTGTTTACAGCTACGAGGTGAATATCTCTATGTAGCCGAAGGCAAAAAAGGCGTACAAGTGTATGATGTTGCCTCCATTGCTAATAAAGGTTTCTCGCAACGCATCGTATCCGCACCCGTAAGTCCTTTAGGTCAAAATGCACATATCAAAACGGCCAATGCCACTTGCATCGTGTTACCAACCAATCAACCCATCCATCCCGATCGCAATAAAGGCAAGTTGATGCGTGAGGTTAACCAAGAACAACCTTTCCATCCTATCTATAACTACGCACTTGTAACAGATGCCGAAGAAGGCTTGGTATTGTTTGACATCAACACTTTTGCCGATGCCGACCCACTCAATAATAATATCAAACGTGCAGTAACCTGGAATGCCAACGGAGTTCTCAATGGTGCAAAATACATGACACTGGGCGGTTATTACGGATACGTTATCACCAATGATGCATTGGTTATAGTAAACCTCAATCAACCACTTGAGCCAAAATTTATCAAAAGTATCGCTTTAAACAAACCTCAAGCCGCACAATTGCAATTTAGGTATTTAATGGTGACCGATGCCGATGGTCTAAAAGCCATAGATGTGACCAATCCCGAACAAGCCTTTTTAGTGGCAAACAATACCATTGCTTTGGGTTCAGCTCGCAAGTTACATTTAGCACGAACATACGCTTATGTTGCCAATGGTAAAGAGGGCATTGCCATTGTTGATATTAAAAATCCTGCCAAAATGAAGTTGTTGCAAAACTACAATGCCGATGGCAAAATTGTCAATGCCTATGATGTGACGGTAGCCACCACCAATGCCTCTTTATTTGCTTACGTTGCCGATGGCGAAGGTGGTTTGAAAATCATTCAGCTGACTTCACCCAGTTTGCAACCGAAATTTTATGGTTTTAGTCCAGAACCAAATCCATTATTTATTGCCAGTTATCCAACAAAATCACCTGCTTATTCCTTGTCTCGTGGTTTAGAAAGAGATCGAGGAGTGGATGAAACAGGCAACCAAGTGGCAGTATTTGGAAGACGAGGTTCTCGACCGCTAAATCTAGAAGAAATGCGTCGAATGTATTTAGATGACGAAGGAAAACCATGGTTTGTAGAAAAGCAATGAAAATAAATTCTTTTTTAATCATAAGCTTAGTGTTGGTATTCAATGTAAATGCTGGTACTTTGCCGCAATTTACTTCGCAAAAGCACATGGGTGTGGCAACCTGTTCAAGTGGTGTCTGTCATGGTAAAAGTGTTGAAGATGAAAAAGAAAATGTGATGCTGAACGAATACCGCACATGGTTGCAATACGATGATCATTCCGGAGCCTATAAAACCCTTTTGAAACCCACATCCAAAAAAATAGCAGCAAAACTGGGTTTAAAAAGTGCACACACAGCCAAAATATGTTTGGATTGCCATGCCGATAATATCCCTGTGGAAAAACGAGGTAAGAAATTTCAAATCAGTGACGGTGTGGCTTGTGAAGCCTGTCATGGCGGTGCAGAAAAGTGGCTGTCAGATCACAAAGAACCTGGAGCAACACATAAAAAAAATATCGCATTGGGTTTGTATCCATCAGAAAAGCCCAAGGACAGAGCCAAATTATGCTTGTCTTGCCACTTAGGCACTGCCAATAAATTTGCTACTCACCGAATTATGGCAGCAGGGCACCCTCGTTTAAGTTTTGAACTGGAATCCTTTACCCAAAATCAACCCGCACATTACAAAGTCGATGCCGATTATGAAAAGCGTAAAGGTTCTATTCGCAGTGTCAATATGTGGCTAACGGGATTGGTTTTTAAAGCGAATGAACAATTGGCATTACTTAAATCAAAACAATTTAAAGCTCATGGTTTTTTTCCTGAATTATCTTTTTACGAATGCCATTCCTGCCACCGTTCGATGGCGGTTAGTCGCTGGCCTGTTGAAAAAAACAGCAACAATGTTCCCGCAGGAACGGTCAGACTGGATGACTCCTCTTTAGTTATTTTGATTTCTGTTGTGGATTCATTATCCACCAAGAGTGCATCAAAACTTAAAACCCTTTTAAAAGATTTTCATCGTTCGAGTATTAATAATAAGCAATCACTGCTTAATGCAGCACAAGCTCTCCAACAAGAATTACAAAAACTTTCCTCGAGTTTTGTAAAGAAAAAATACAGCAAACAACAGAAGTTGAATTTTAGAAAAAAACTGTTATTAGACGCCAGTAAAGGCTATTTTCGAGATTATTCGAGCGCAGAACAATTGTTTTATGCTGTTGAAACACTCTCACTGGATTTAAATGACTTTAATAAATACGAAGCTATGCTTGATAAACTATTTAATGCCATTGATAAAGAAGATGAATTTTATCCTTCTCAGTTTCAAACGCTAGCAAAACTTTTTTTAAATAAATTGCAATAGGTGAAGATAATGAATCATTATGCCGAAACCCATATTGGACAAAGAGAAAACAATGAAGACCGTTTTTTGATTGATGCTGAACTCGGTCTATTTATTGTGGCTGATGGCGTGGGTGGACTGGATAGGGGTGAAGTTGCCAGTAAAATAACCTGTCAGGAAATACAAAAACAAATAAAAAATGGCGTATCATTGGTTGATTCCATTCAACTCGCACACAAAAAAATACTGCAAGAATTAAACAAAAACCCACAAAAAGAAGGCATGGCATCTACCGTTGTTGCCGTTTTGTTTAATGGTAATGACTACGAAGTGGCTTGGGTTGGCGATTCCCGTGTTTATTTGTGGGATGGTGAGTTAAAACAAATTACAAGAGACCATTCTTATGTGGAGTTGTTGCTGGAAAATGGTCACATAAAATTTGAAGACATGAGCACACACCCTGATAAGAATATTATCTCACAAGCCTTGGGTGTTGATAAAGACATACTCGATGTATCAACCAACAAGGGCAGTTTGGAAAAAAATCAAATTTTATTGCTTGCAACTGATGGGTTGTATGAAATCTACAAAGAAAAAGCGATGATAGAGGGTTTGCAAAAGTCAAGTGAGTTAGAAGAGTTTACTCGCCATGCAGTCAATTCTGCTGTACAACTAGGCGGTAAAGACAATATAACATTGCTAAGTATTAAAAGTTTTGATGACAGCACTAATGAGAATGAAGCTATTGAGGCTAATGTCATCAGAAAATTTGATTCACAAACGGGCAATGCGATAGAGATTTCAAAACTATTAATTGATAATGAGGCAACAGTACAAATTGAAAAACTAAAAGTTAAAGCCGTTGTACCTAAAATGCTCAAGACAAAAAGTGAAAGCACAAAAGAGGTGAAACCGACTCTTATTGAGTTGCTTTTTTTCATTATTGTTCCACTGTTGCTTTTAGTATTATTAACATTTATGATGTAGTTATAAATATTTAACACATACAATGTTCATAATAAAGCAATACCACGGTATAATTTGATAATTATTTATAAGAGACCTTTGCATAGCTCTGGGATGATGGAAAAAAGAATGAAAAAAGCTCCAATCAAGGCAAAAAATGAGTCAAATAGCCCGCTATTTATTAGTATCATCCATGATACTCACCCACATGCGTGGGCTAGCGTGAAAATCCTTTCCAGAAGGATTTTTGCGAATTTTTTAACGCAGAGTGGTGTTTTTTGCAACTTTTAACACGTGCCATGAGTTATGCAAAGGTCTCGATAATTATTTATAGTTCTATATGACTAATTTTACACTTAACACAAAGAGAAAAAAATGCAAGTTCAAGATGATGATAAGACAATAGTAGGTGGTTTTAACCTTGAGTTAACCTATTCAGTTCAAGTTGATGATGGAACAAAATACATTATAACAAATGAGCTTTCAATAGGACGCAGTGATGCATGTGATATCAAAATTGATGATAAGAAAATATCGCGCAAGCACGCAAAATTTGATATTCTCGACAAAGAATTAATCATTGAAGACTTAAATTCAAGTAATGGAACTTTTGTCAATGGTATTCGTATTGAAGAAGCAACCAAACTGGTTAATGGAGATGTCGTTAAACTTGAAAGTCACCAGTTGAAAATTTTTGTTACTGCTAGTCTTCCCAATAAACAAGAACGTGATGATAGAACAAAGGTTGTTGATTCAATACGAGACGAATCGAGTGAAAAACAAAGACCAATAATTGACAATTCTGAGCAAAGTGAGGTTAATAAAACACCAGAATCAGCAATTGAGACAAAACAAAAAGAAATACCTGTAGTTTCAAAAGAAACCGTTAAAAAAGAAGAAGTTAAAGTAAAGCAAGAACCTAAAGTGAAAGAAGCAGTAAAACACTCAGAAGAAGAAATACCTGCCAGTTGGGTAGAGGAAACGGGTTCAATTGATGGAACACGAATGATGGATCCTAAACAAATTGAAGCCATCAAATCCGGAGTTAAAAGAGAGATTACTCCAGCAGATTCTACAATGACGTGCTTACACTGCTTTTCTGAAAATGCAGCCGAACAAATTTTTGAATTACCAGTTTCTGACTTCGAAGAAGCATCTGGGTGGGAGATTGGTAGAGATTCGAACTGTGATATTGTTATTGAACATTCTAGTGTATCAAATCGTCATGCTCAAATCATTCACCAAAGAGGTCGTTGGAAGATTGTTAATTTGGTTTCAACTAATGGAATCATTATTAATGGGCAAAAGAAACTTTCAGCCTATCTGGGCGATGGCGATAAGATTGGTTTGGGTTCTGTAGATTTGATATTCAAAACTCCAAAAAGTAGCAAGCCTAAAAAGGCAATTTCAGCCACTAAGAGTAATACACAAGCAAAAAATGTCATTATTCCTATCGTCATGGGGCTTATTTTAATTGGACTTGCTGTTGGTATTTACCTTAATATTTAAAAAATTAAGGATTGCAAACGTGTGGTTAATTGTTCAAGGAACTTCTTTCCACGGTATGAATTGCCCTTAGTATTTAGTTTGGGACTCTATACTGCTGTACTATATTTGCTTGGAAAGCATAAAAATCAGTGAAAAATAGTCAACCTAGGAGCTTATCTGAGAACAGAAAATCTATTACAGAAAAGCTAGATTTGTGCATTTTTCAGCTATTTTTCGTCAAATAGCGGGGCTATTCTCCTTAAAATAGCCAAAAACTGCCCTAAACCCAGCTTTCCTTCACGACGATTCCTGTTCTCGGACAAGCTCCTAGTGTTTTTTTCTTCTTTTAAAGAAAGAAATGTGCGGCAATCTACTCAGTAGTTTTGTTCTTTTGTCTTTGCCTTCCAAATCCTCAATAAGTTTATTTTTTTTAATAAAATAATGAATAAAGCCCAAAAAACACGAGCATACAATAATAAACAATATATCGGCAATTATTGGGGTTTGGGGTTTGAACACAAAAGCCATAGCAGTTCCTGCAGCTGGAGGGTGTTCAAAATTAAATATAGCCATAAAGAAAAACGCAATACCTGCTGATAATGACAAAAAGACCATATAAATTTCATTGTGGTAGTTTGGTAACAAGTCAAAAAAATGATGCATAATATACCAGAGACTTAAACCCACTAAAATACCAACGATTTGACCACCAATAATTTTTCGACTTAATGAATCGTAGATACTGGTTGAGATAAAGGTGAGAAATGTACTCGAAGCAATGGCTGAAAAAATGACTTGGTTTTGGATAGGGATAAAGTAGTTCCAAGCAAAGAAAAAGCACAGCATGGTAATAATTGCCATCAAGCTTTGCTTGATGTAAGACATCATGTCTATTGTTCGACCAATTTTTTTGTCGAGTAAGTTTTTCCAAAAATTGGATTTAAAAGGGTTGTTGAAATAAGCCATTACATTGCCATGGCAGCATACTTGCCTTTGGATTTGCGAATTTTAACAGCAACAACTTTGTATTCTGGGCATTTGGCATCCTTATCGTGTTCATCAGAGGTGAGGTTGTTGACCATAATCTCAGGGAAGTGAAAAGTCGTGCTCATTACGCCACTATTGACTTCATCTGTGACTTCTGCACGAATATCAACTTTTCCTCGTGGAGAAATAACACAAACCATGTCTCCGGATTGAATCAAGTTGTCCTTAGCGTCTTTTGGGTTTATTAGCAGTACATCTTGTGTAAGTAACTCTATATTTCCCGTTCGGCGTGTCATGGCTCCACAATTGTAATGTTCCAATTTTCGATTGGTTGTTAAAATATAAGGAAATTTTTCACTGTGTTGGATTAATTCATTGGATTCAACAAAGGGCTTGTATTTAAATCGTCCCAAACCGCGCTTAAACTCTTGTTGGTGTAAAATTTGCGTTTGCTCGCCCTCTTTAGTAACGGGCCACTGCATTCCGTTGTTACCGAGTTTTTCCCAAGAAACACCGGCAAAGAAAGGGACTATTTGTGCAATTTCATCAAGTACCCAATCAGGATGATAATCAGCAGGGTATTTATTTGAATTCATTTTGTTCATCATATCTAAAACAATTTGCCCATCAGGTTTTGTTCCATTTAATGGCTCTACAACTTGATTAACCCGTTGAATTCGACGTTCACCATTGGTAAATGTGCCATTTTTTTCTAAAAAAGATGAAGCAGGTAAAACCACATCTGCCATTTTTGCCGTTTCAGTCATAAACAATTCTTGCACAACAAGTAAGTCGAGTTTTTTGAGTGCTTTAATTACTTTTTGTGTATTAGGGTCTGTTTGCACAAGGTCCTCGCCCATAACCCATAAAGCCTTAAGATTGCCTTCAATAGCAGCATCAAACATTTCAGGAATTTTTAAGCCGGTATCGGTAGGTGAGGGCGATTGATAAAAATCACTATAAAGCTGTTGTATTTCAGGATTGCTAACGTCTAAATAACCCGCTCCTTGATGCGGTTGTGCACCCATATCAGCGGCACCTTGCACATTGTTTTGCCCACGAAGTGGATTAACGCCTACGCCTTTTCGTCCTATATTTCCCGTAATCATGGCGAGTTCGGCGATTAATTCGACCGTGACTGTGCCTTGCGAGTGCTCTGTGACACCCAAACCGTGAAAACTCATGGCAGATTTGGCTGTAGCATAGGCAATTGCGGCTTTTTCGACTAAGTTTTTATCAACCCCTGTAATTTGAGCCAGTTTATCTATATCGATATTTTTAATGCCCTGTTTAAAGTCGCCAAAACCCTCGGTACGATTTTCGACAAAAGAATTATCGACTTTATTCTTTTTAATAATAAAATAAACCATCATATTTAATAAAGCGACATTAGTTCCTGGACGAGGGGCTAAATGGTAAGTGGCATATTTTGCTAATTCTGTCTGACGCGGGTCTATGACAATGGTGGTGCCAGATTTCATGGCAAATTGTTTTAACTTAGCCCCTGTGACTGGGTGCGATTCGGTTGGGTTTGCACCAATAACTAAGATGCAGTCGGTCTGTTGTATGTCTTCAATTGAATTAGTTGCTGCCCCTGTTCCAAATGTGTTTTGCATGCCTAATGCAGTTGGAGAATGACACACTCGTGCGCAACAGTCGATATTGTTGGTTCCTACAACACTGCGAATAAACTTTTGCATCAAATAATTTTCTTCATTGGTGCAGCGGGCAGAGGTAATGCCTGCAATGGAATGTGCAGTGTATTGCTTTTTATACTGCTTGAGTTTATTAGCGATAAACTCATAAGCCTCATCCCATGTAGATTCAATTAATTGACCATTTTTGCGTATTAATGGCGTTCGTAATCGGTCTTGGTGGTTATAAAAACCAAAAGCATAACGACCTTTTAAACAGGTATGACCTTGGTTAACTTGTGCATCTTTGCTGGCTTGAATGCTTAAAATCTCACCTGCACGCGTGGCAATTTCTAAATTACAACCAACCCCACAATAAGTGCAAATGGTCTGCGTTTTCTCACTAAAACGCATGGATTTGGATTGAAAGACATCCGAAATGGCGGAAGTAGGACAGGCTTGTGCACAGGCTCCACAACTGACGCAATCGGATTCCATAAAATTTTGTTCATCACCCATAATAATATGACTATCAAAACCTCTGCCCGACATGTTTAACACAAATTGCCCTTGAACTTCATCACAGGCACGAACACAACGGTAACAATTAATGCACTTGGATAACTCTGAAGTCATGTAAGGATGGCTTAAATCTTTGGAGTAATGACGGTGGTTAGCTCCTTTGGGGTAACGCACATCGGTAATACCCACTCCTGCGGCAACGGATTGTAATTCGCAATTATTATTAACTTCACAGGTCAAGCACTCTAAAGGGTGATCGGTTAGTACGAGTTCAATAATATTCTTGCGCAGTTTATTGATTTTACTGCTATCGGTATAAATACGCATGCCTTCGCTGATAGGCGTATGACACGATGCCATAACTTTGGTTTGACCATCTTTCTCAAGAGCCACTTCTACACTGCACACTCGGCATGAGCCAAATGCTTCAAGTTGGGGTGCATCGCATAAGGTCGGGATAGCAACATCATGACGGCGAGAGAAATCTAAAATGCTCTCACCTTGAAGAATATCAAAGGGTATATTATTGAGAAAAGCTTTCATGGTTTAATTTTAACCAATTTGAAAACTTATTTCATGATATAACTCATAATATTATTCTGCTTACCTAAAAATTATGTGACTAATAGCCTATTTAGCTTGAATTGATATAATGTTAATATAATAAAATGTTAGAAATTATATTTATTCTTTTTGCAGAAGCTATATTTTGGATAGTCTTTGAACTTATTTGCCATGTAGTGGTATTGAATATCTTGGCTGTTATCAGTCTATCTTACGGATTGACTTGGTTAGTTTCGGCATTATTCTTCGAATCGATTTTTAATGGTTATGTCTTTGTTGTTGTGCTTGTTAGTCTCAGTATTCTCAGACTCAGTATGTTCAATGAGAAATCAAAGGATAAATAACATTTCCTTAATAAAATGTCACGTTTTTAATTTTAGTTTCTAGTGCGTCGTCGTCGCCTTCTTTGTGGTAGGTTCTTACTGGCAAGCAATGTTGAGAGCTGTCCAACCATGTTTTGGTCACTCTTGAGGGTTTGGAGTGTATTTTGTCCACTTCAATGATGTTGTCTTTTTTGGAAGTAATTTTAAATTTATAATCGACAACTTCACCGCGTTTTAATACTTTATAGTTTAGATTGTTCGTTTTTCCTGAACAAATATCTTGAAATAACTTTAATGAAACAAGGTTAGGTGTTAAAAATGAAGGGGGTGTTTTGATTTGCCAGTCATCACCTTTGTGCTTGCCATAGACCATTTGGGTTTCATTATCCACTTGGTAATCCGATTGACGTTTATTGAAAGCGACTTTTTGTTTCATTTTGTAGAAATCTGGATGGAACTCATTTTTATCATCGGTAAATAAAGTTTCTTCAGTACGTTTAAACCCAAGCAATGATGCCATACCATGAGTGCCATTGGTTCTGTCGGTAATCTTATAAAAGGGATCATCTTTAGTTAACTCAATACTGCTGGTACCAATCTCTTTGCCATCTTTAAAAACTTTATATTCGGCTTTAAATAAATCCATTGCAGAAATGTTTAAAGTTGCAAATATTAGTACTGTAAGTGTTTTTTTAATCATTAATAATTATCGGGTTAGTTAATTTATTATGGTCAAAGTAGAGGGTATTGGTTTGCCATTGTACACGATTTTGACCTATTAAGGCTATTGTACGGGGCAAAAGTGAATGCTCCCTGAACAGTAATCGCTCAGCAAGGCTCTCAACTGTGTCATTATTTTCAACATTAATTACCAATTGAGAGATGATTTTTCCACCATCAAGTTCAGCATTAACAAAATGAACCGAAGCACCATGTGTTTGGTCTTTATTCTCAATAACTTGTTGATGTGTATGCAATCCTTTGTATTTTGGTAACAAAGAAGGGTGGATATTAATTATTTTATTTTCAAATGCATTGATAAATCCTTCAGGTAATATTCGCATAAAACCAGCCAACACAATTAAGTTACATTGGTGTTGTTTTATCTGATGTTGAACAAGGGTTAAATTCGTATCTTTTTTATCCCATTTGAAGGTATAAATCGGAATATTGGCTTTTATTGCGTAATCTAAACCTTTTGCATCCGTTTTGTTACTGACCACTAATACAACTTCGTAGTTATATAAACTCTGTTTTTTTATGATTGAGTCTAAGTTACTACCAGTACCTGAGATAAATACACAGATTTTAAATGAATTCGACATCATCCTTACCTGACTCAGATTTTCTTACTGTACCAATTTCCCAACAATCTATACCTGTTTCTTGAATAAAACTTAAACAATCTTTAGCATCGTCTTTATTAATTATCACCGTCATACCAATGCCACAGTTAAAGGTGCGCAGCATTTCGGCATCAGATAACTGACCTTTTTCTTGTAACCAAGTAAATATGTCAACACAAGGCCAACTATTTAAGTCTATGGTTATTGCCAAATCTTCAGGAATAACACGGGAAATGTTTTCCATTAAGCCGCCACCTGTTATGTGAGCAATGCCATTGACTTCTACTGCAGAATCAATAAGTTGCAATAAAGGTTTGACGTAAATTTGAGTCGGTTGTAATAATTGTTCTCCGATTGTTTTATCGCCTAACTTTTCAGTTAAATCAGTGTCATTTACTTCTAAAATTTTACGAATAAGTGAATAACCATTGGAATGAGGACCAGAGGAGGCAATGCCAATAATAACATCACCTTCTTGTGTGTTTTCACCAGTAATCGCACTTCCTTTTTCAACCGCGCCAACGACAAACCCTGCTAAATCGTAATCTCCTTGAGTGTACATACCTGGCATTTCAGCAGTTTCACCACCAATAAGGGCACAACCCGATTGTTTGCAACCATCGGCAATGCCTTGAATAACAGCAGCAGCTTGTTTTGTTTCAAGTTTGCCGCAAGCATAATAATCAAGGAAAAATAAAGGCTCTGCACCAAGCACGATAATATCATTAACACACATAGCGACCAAATCAATGCCAATCGTAGAATGGTCATTCATCATATTGGCAAGTTTTAGCTTCGTTCCAACACCATCAGTACCTGAGACTAATACAGGATTCTTTAAATTTAAAGAGGATAAATCAAATAAACCGCCAAAGCCTCCAATACCGCCCATGACACCTGGTCGTTTGGTTGATTTGATAGCGGGTTTTATTTTTTCTATTAAGGCATTACCAGCATCAATATCGACGCCAGCATCTTTGTAACTTAAACCAGTTTCTGAATGACTCATAAGGTTGCAGTGTGTTTAGAAAGGTGGATTTTACCTTATTGCTAATATTTTAGTCATAGTTAGCTGATGAAATTGTATAAAAAAGTAAAGCTTAATTACTCTTGCCTATCATCAATACGCTTTATTAGTGCTTTTTCAACAACATTGTCTTCATTTACGCTGTAGATAGTGATTTGGTAGTTGCCAATTCTCATGGCGGTTTGTTTGTTGGGTAGGTCACCTAAATATTCGGTAATTAAACCGCTTAATGTGCTGGCGCCATCTAAGGGCAAATCCCATTGCAATCGGCGATTGAGTGAGCGAATTTGGATGCGCCCATCAATAATAAATTCATTATCTCCTTTTTTTACGATATGACGTCCTCGGTTTTGTGGTTCCGAGGTGAAATCACCAACAATTTCTTCAAGAATGTCATCAATAGTGACTAAGCCTTGAATCTCGCCGTATTCATCAACAACCAACCCCATACGACGTTCTTTGCGTTGAAACTCTTGTAATTGTTTAGTCAAGTTTGCCCCTTCTGGTACAAAATAGGGTTTGCGAAGAACTTTGCGCAAGCCTTTAAGGTCAAGCGTGTTTTTTGATAGTTGTGGCAAAATAGTTCTGATATGTAAGATACCAATAACATTGTTTATGTCTTCTTTCCACACAGGCAGGCGTGTCAGGTAGGTATTGACTAATTGATTTAAGATTTTGTCCCAATCATCAGTGATATTGATGCCGACAACTTCGTTGCGAGGCACCATAATGTCATCAACATCAATGTGCTCAAGATCTAGTACATTAATCATCATTTTGTGTTTAGTATCGGGTCTGATGTTGTGGTTTTCCATCATTAATGTGCGTAACTCTTCTCGTGAAAGAGCTTGTTCGGCAACATCTTTTGGTACACCCAATAAACGTAAAATTCCATTGGTTATCAAGTTTGTTCCCCACACAAGCGGATAGAGTAGTTTTAATAAGGGCGTTAAAATGAAAGAGGCAGGAAGAGCAATTCGCTCTGGGTGTAAGGCTGCATAGGTTTTGGGTGTGACTTCAGCAAAAATAAGTATGACTAAAGTTAATAAAACCGTTCCATAGGCGGCCGTAGCCTCCGGGCTCATGCCATGATTGGCGGCAATTTTAAAAGCAGTAATGGTCGCAATAGTCGATGCGGCGATATTGATGAAATTATTGCCAATAAGAATTAAGCCGATAAGGCGGTCAGGTTCTTCAAGTAATTTTTGCGCTAAACGCGCCGATTTACTGGTTTTAGCTTTATTTTTTAATTTTAAACGATTTAATGTCATTAAAGCCGTTTCAGAACTAGAGAAAAAGGCCGATAAAAAGACTAAAATAATAAGAATACTAAATAAGACGCTCAGCGGAACTTCGTTCATGTTATAAAATCCATTCCATGACAATTTTACTACCTAAATACCCCGTAGCGAGGGCAAACATACCAACGATAGTGAGTATGATTAACTTTTCTCCGCGCCATCCTTTGCTTAAACGACCTAAAATCAATAAGCCAAAAGTCAACCACGCTAACAATGAAAACACCACTTTATGCCCTAAGTGTTGAGCCATGAAATTATCAATAAAAATTACACCCGATAGCAACGAAGTAGTTAATATCAACCAACCCAATATTATGAGTTGAAAGAGTTTCTTTTCTTCATCCATCACAGACATGATGTTTGGCCCATTAAATTGTGAGTTTTTAATTCTTTTAATATGCACCCAAAGCGAAAGAGCAAACAAAGTGGCAACGACTAAAATGGCATAAGCCAACATGGATAAACTAATATGTAAGTCCAATTGCCATGAGAAATCTTTATAAGGACGGACTGTTTGTTGGTTGTTTATAAGTATAAATGAGATTAGTGCAAAGAAAGTGATTGGTATTTTAATCCATAGACTTTGAAGTTTAAACACTAATACGACAAGTACAGCAAGCCAAGAGACCAGTAAGATTGAATTTGAAATAGTGAGCATCCAACCATTTTCATCAAATAAATTGTTGTAACAAATTACAGCATGAATAATCCACGCAACAATACCCGAATAATGGCTAATGACTGCTTTTTTAAACGGAGTTGTCCATAAAATATAGAATAATGCAGAGATAAGGATTAAGCCAAGCATAAATTTTGTTTTAAATTTGATTGTGATTTAGTCATACCAAGCATTATAATGAAGCACTTCAAAAATACCAAGTGAAAAGAATAACTCATGTTTGATAATTTAAAAGACAATTTAGCTAAATCGATACAAAAGATAAAAGGACAAGCCACTTTAACTGAAGATAATATCAAAGATGCCTTGCGGGAAGTGCGCATTGCCTTACTTGAGGCAGATGTGGCTTTGCCTGTTGTAAAAGAATTTATTGAGCAAGTTAAAACCCGTGCCATTGGCGAAGACGTATTAACCAGTTTGCAGCCCGATCAAGTCTTAATTAAAATTGTAAAAGAAGAATTGACCAATACATTAGGTTCAACAAGTGAAGGCTTAAACTTATCAGCACAACCTCCAGCAGTTATCTTAATGGCAGGTCTTCAAGGGGCAGGTAAAACCACATCGACTGCCAAACTTGCTAAGTATCTTATTGAAAGAGAAAAGAAAAAAGTCATGGTTGTGAGTGCTGATGTCTATCGTCCAGCAGCTATTGAACAACTGCAAACCGTTGCCGATCAAGTTGGCGCGACTTTTTTCCCCTCATCGGTTATAGATGATCCGGTTTCTATTGGTCAAAATGCAGTGGCAGCAGCTAAAAAAGGGTTTTTTGATGTATTAATAGTCGATACAGCAGGGCGTTTAGCCGTTGATGATGCCATGATGGCTGAAATTAAGAGCATGCAAACAAGCTTGAATCCTGTTGAAACTTTATTTGTGGTTGATGCCATGACGGGACAAGATGCGGCAAATACAGCCAAAGCCTTTGGTGAAGTTTTAAAGTTGACTGGTGTTATATTAACCAAATTAGATGGTGATGCACGCGGTGGTGCGGCGTTATCAGTACGAAATATTGTCGGCAAACCCATTAAATTTATGGGTGTTGGTGAAAAGATGGAGGCTTTAGAGCCATTTCATCCTGACCGAATTGCATCCAGTATTTTAGGAATGGGCGATGTCTTAACTTTAGTTGAAGAGATTGAGAGAAAGGTTGATAAGAAAAAAGCAGACAAGCTAGCCAAGAAAGTACAAAAGGGACAGCGTTTTTCTCTGATGGATTTTAAAGAGCAACTCGAACAAATGCAAAACATGGGCGGTATGTCTGCAATGATGGATAAACTACCAGGTATGGGCAACTTACCCGATTCAGTTAAAAATCAAGTTAATGACAAATTAACCATTAAGAAAATTGCCATTGTTAATTCCATGACAAAAAAGGAACGAAAATTCCCACAACTGATAAAAGGCTCAAGAAAACGCCGCATCGCACAAGGTTCAGGCAACACCATTCAAGACGTAACACGCACACTCAAAGAGTTTAATCAAATGCAAAAAATGATGAAAAAATTCTCAGGCAAAGGCATGATGCGCATGATGAAACGCATGGGCGGAAAAATGCCTGGTGGGATGGGAATGTGAAAAAAAAGTATATTTCGATATAACTAGTGTAATAATCTGATATAATTCTGAGAAATTTCAAATGCTTGTTTATTGCAAATGAATTATTTCAGTTTAATTTAAATTCAGTTTTCTAAAGATAATGCTAAACACTCCTAGAAAACACCTTACTTATGGTGGATAGGTAAAATTTAAATGTATTTTTTCAAAATTAAAGAGAGAGGTAAAAAATGAATAAAATTATTATAATTTTATTAATCGTTACAAATATTGCTGGAGCTAGATTAGGGAAGGAGCCAGTTAGCCAACAATTTAACCTAGTAAATAAAGATTTGATGGAGTCGTATCATCTAAACCCTGTTGATGTTAGTGCTTCCTTAAAGAAATACCAACCTAAAGCTTATGAGTCTAAACCCGTAACATTTGCAATACCAAATGTTACTAAAATTGGTTTAAAAACACACGGAAAATGGACAAAAGCACCTGGTGGTAAAATTTGGAACTTGAGGTTTCAATCAGAAAATGCGACCGATATAAATTTTGGTTTTACAAAGTTTCACTTACCAAAAGGTGTCGAACTTTATTTTATCAGTTTTGCAGAAGATCCAGTTTACTATGATGGACCTTACACTTTTAAAGATAATAGAGAATATAATCAATTCTGGTCCGCCCCTCTGCCTGGAGGCGATGTAGCGATTGAATTATATGTTCCTGAAAATGTGTCTGAAAGTATAGAACTTGAATTAACAAAGGTATCAACTGGGTTTAGAGATGTATTTAAGCGTTATAATGGAGATGGTTTAATTCCAAAACAAGGTGCTTGTAACAATGATGTTGTTTGTCCCGTTGGTGACCCTTGGAGAGATGAAATTAGATCTGTTGCAGCGTATACTCTAAATGGCTCAGACACATGTAGTGGTACAATGGTTATGGATGCGGATAGAAGCTTTACCCCATACTTTTTGACTGCTGCTCATTGTACTGTAACAGCTGCAAATGCAGCAACTATGGTTACAATATGGAATTATGAATCGGTCAATTGTGGAGACTTAAGTGGTGGCTCAAGAATGGATACTGTTAGTGGAGCAATTTTTAAAGCCAGACGTGTGAATGTAGATGTTGGTCTTGTTGAACTTTCGAGTACTCCACCAGAAAATTATAATGTCTACTGGGCAGGATGGGATAAATCAGGCGTAACTCCAAATGGGAGTGTAGGTATTCATCACCCTGGAGTTGAAGAAAAAGCCATTAGTTTTAATACAGATCCACTAACTACTATCAATAGTTGTATTGGAAGCGGTGGTGTAAATTCTCATTGGAGAGTTGACGCTTGGGAAGATGGGACAACTGAGCCAGGTTCATCAGGTTCAGGTTTATGGGATCCAGATACCCATTTGCTAGTTGGATTTTTATCAGGTGGAACGGCTTCTTGTACAAGTATAACCAATGACTGTTATGGTAAAGTTTCAGAAGCATGGGATGATGGAAGTGGTGCTGAATTTAATCTAAAAACTTGGTTAGATCCAAGTAATACAGGTGTGAGCTCTATTGCTGGCTCAAATCCAAATCCATTTTCGTTAACACTCCAAGCCTCTTCAATTGCAGTTTGTAGTGGTGATATTGGTGTTGGAACTACAGTTGATGTTGGAGTTAGTCCTCCATTTGTTGGTTCTGTGACACTCTCATCTCCAGTATTACCTCCTTTTGTTGGTAATTTTACATTTTCAACAAACCCAATAGATCCAACACCAGGATCTTCTCCGTTTACATTCGATGTTCTTGCTGGTGGAACAACAGGCTTAGCTACTTTGACTATTCAAGGTGATGGGATTGATGGAGGAATACCAGTTTCTTCAAATGTTGAATTAAGTGTTTCATACTCTGCGGGAACCACTTCGGCAGTATCATTATCTGCTCCAGCTAACTCTGCAACTAATGTTGCTCTAACACCCACTTTTAATTGGGCTACCGATGCAAATGCAACCAGTTATCGTTTAATGGTTTCTACAGATTCAGGTTTTTCAACCTTATTAATTGATGAAACTGTTACTGGTAATTCTTTTGCAGCATCAGGTTTGCCAGGTGCAACACAATTGTACTGGAAAGTTGCTACTCAATCTGCTTGTAATGGTGCAGATGTAGAATCTAGTGTCTTTAGTTTTACTACGGTAGAAGTCTTTTGTACCTCAGTGCCAGTGGCAATTCCTGATAATAATGCAGCAGGTGTTGATGTTACCCTTAGTGTAGCAGCTATAGGAACTTTAGATTCCATTACCACAAGTGTTATGTCTGCTCATACTTTTCCTGGTGACTTGATATTTACATTAAATCATTTAGGTAACTCTGTTACTTTAATGGATAGACCAGGTGGTAATTCATGTGGTCAAGATGGTATTGATGTTGTATTTGATGACAATAGTGCAATTCCTGTAGAAACGGCTTGTGCTTCAACCTCTCCTGGAATTGGTGGAATATTAATGCCAGAACAACCTTTAACACCATTCGTTGGAGCTGAATTTGCTGGTGATTGGGTATTGCATGTCAGTGATAATGCTGGTGTAGATACAGGTAATATAGATGAATTTTGTATCGTACCTAATTATGCCGTTGTTCTTGTTCCAGAAATCACATTAACTAAAACCGCTACACTCACAACGGATACTGGTTATATTGGTGAAGCGGATTTAAATGATGTGATTACCTTTAGTGTCAGCGTGGAAAATACAGGAGATGTGGCATTAGATACTTTGGTTGTCAATGATACAATGGTAGGTGTATTGACTTGTACTCCAACGACATTAGCACCGGGTGCAATAGCTACATGTACAGATTATACTTATACAGTTCTTGCTGCAGATATTACAGCAGGTGGTACAATTGACAATACTGCTACTGCAACAATGACTAATCCAGTAGATATGGCAACTTATAACAGTGCTGCTTCTACTCAAACAGCTATTAACCAAGCTTTCTTTAAAGATGGCTTTGAATAAATAGTTATTAAATGTAAGATAAAAAACGGCTTTAATTAGCCGTTTTTTTTGCCTAAAATATGTTAAAATTAACTTTTATGATGGAATTGGACAATGAAATTATACAGTTATTGGCGTAGTACAGCGGCTTATCGGGTGCAAATTGCCTTAAATATTAAGCAACTGGATTATAACTATGAAGCGGTTCATCTCGTTAGAGAAGGAGGCGAGCATCTTCATGACAAATACAAATCACTCAATCCTCAATCTTTAGTCCCTGCATTAGAAGTTCAAGGTGGGCAAATCTTAACGCAATCATTAGCCATAATTGACTACCTTGAGCAGATGTATCCAACTGTTAGTTTATATCCATCCGATGCAATTGAAAAAGCGCAAGCAAAAGCGATGGCTCTTTCCATTGCTTGTGATATTCATCCGCTAAACAATTTACGGGTCTTGAAGTATCTAAAGAGCCAATCGTGGCAGCAAGAACAAGTGGACAAGTGGTACGCTCATTGGATTCATACAGGATTTACAGCAATAGAAAAACAATTAACAAACAGTGCAGGGCAATTTTGTTTCGCAAACACGGTGACTGTTGCCGATATATTTTTAGTGGCACAAGTTTATAATGCTAATCGATTTTCCGTGCCATTGGATGCTTATCCTTTAATACAAAATATTAATGCCCATTGCTTAACTCAACAAGCTTTTATTGATGCACTGCCAGAAAATCAACCTGATTGCGATACTTGAGTTAATAATTTAATAATTTCATCACGATTTGTTAAACCGAGTATCAAGAGCAGGTCTCCTTCCTTTGCCCATTCTAAGGCTTTTTGAGTGCCAGAAATGGTATTACTAGCATGAATGATTTGCTGTTCTTGCATACCTAGATTGATAGCATAATCATGAATTATTATGGGTATGACTCCTTTTTCTCGTCCACGTAAGTGACTAAGCATTTCACAGATAACTAAACAATCAGGTTTTGCAATTAATGCAGATTTAACTAAGCCTTGAATGAGTTCATCTGTTCTGTCACCTGCTTGTCCCATCAACACTAAACGGCGTTTAGCAGGCATATCTTTAATTGTTTGTGCCATTAATGCCAGTCCATGTTCGTTATGAGCAAAATCAACTATGACTGTTATGCCATTGAAATCAAAGCGGTTTCCACGTCCAGGATTATTCTCTGGTGTGCTATCAAAATCTTTTAAACCTTGAGCAATTGTTGCATTGTTAAAGCCCAATGCTCGACATAAAGCAGTGACAGCTATGGCATTATGAACATTGTGCTTGGCTGCACCTTCAAAGGTAATAGGAATATCACTAACGGCAACAACGTTCTGTTTTTGTTTACCATCACAGTAAATGATAATCCCATCATCAACAAAACAGGCTTTACCCCCTTGTTTTATGTGTTGTTTAATAATCGGGTTATCGGCGTTCCACGAAAACCAGACAAGCGTGTTGTCTAATGATTTTGCAAAATTGACACTTCCCGCGTCATCGGCATTCAGAATTAAATCCTGCTCTTTGCTAATGGCTTGCCTAACGGTAAATTTGGCTTCAACCATGTCACTTAACGTGTTAATTCCGTATTCGCCCAAGTGATCTTCGGCAACATTAGTAACAACCACACAACTGGCTTGGTTAATTCCTAGTCCTCGACGCAACATACCACCACGTGCCACTTCGAGCAAAGCCGTTTGAGTTTCTGGGTGACGAAGTAGGGTACGTGCACCACCCGGACCTGAATAATCCCCTGTATCCACTATTTTTTCACCCACACGAATGTAATCGGTTGAGGTAATACCACAGCACAATCCTGCTGCTTTAACCACAGAACTAGCTAAGCGAACAGTTGTAGACTTGCCATTTGTACCTGTCACCATTGCCACAGGAATGTCTTTAATGGTGTTCCAATCGACTTCATCAACAGAGGGCAAGTTATTGACTGAATAAACTTGACAGGTTTCACCATAACCTAATGAAATATCGTCATCATCAGATAAAAATTTAATCTGGTGTTGAGCCGCTGCCTTTTGCAGGGCGATAAGTTTTGGATTTTTCTCCTTATCTATCTCTTCTTGCAATCTGATTAAATAATCGCGTTCTTTAACTTCCATGCCATTGAGTTCTTCTTGTGTCATAGCAAAAGCAGCCTCTGTTACTTCAGTAGCCGCATACAAACAATCAATGGGAGCTGAAATAACCAAGCTCGCACCACCCTCATAAATACGATGGGTAATTTGTTCTTTTTGCCAATGCAGAGCATCCAATAAAGAGCGGCATTGCTTGCTCCATAATGAGATGATTTCGCCTTTGTTAAAGCCTGAAATTTCCACATCTAAAATAGCACCCGCCTTATTCCAAAATAGATTAGGACCTGTTAAACGGCGAGAATCGGTTATTTGTAATTGTCTGTCAGTCATAGTTTATAAATTTTAAAAAAGTGTATTAATCCCAGTATTTCATTGAATCCATGATTCGTAAATAAGAGTCGTAACGCAATTTTGTGATTTTTTTATCTTCCACGGCTTGTTTAACACCGCATTTTGGTTCGTGGGTGTGTGTGCAGTTACTAAATTTACACAGTCCTATAAAATCGTGAAATTCCTCAAACCCCGCAGCAATATCGGCAGCATCCATCTTCCATAAACCGTATTCCCAAACACCAGGGGAATCAATCAAAAATCCAGTTGAATTGGGGATTTTATACAGTTGAGTAACCGATGTAACGTGTGAACCTTTGCCTGTTTTTTTGGAAATTTCACCTGTTTTAATGAATTTATTTAACACTAATTCACTAATCGATGATTTGCCGACACCACTCATGCCAACAAAAATAGAGGTTTTGTCAACCATTAAATCTAGCAGTTCATCAAAATTAGTTTGCGTTTTGGTATTGGTTGAAATGGTTTTGATGCCAAGACTTTTGTATAGCTCAATACTATTATCAAAAAAGTGTTCATCAATATCATTTTTGTTAAAAACAATTATAGGCTGTGTGCCACAATGATGAGAGCCAATGAGGTAACGATTAATTAAATCACGCGTGGGTTCTGGCTCAACAGCAACGACAATAATTTGGTTATCAACATTGGCTGCGATGTTTTGTTTTCTGCCTTTATGGTTGGCACGAGCAAAAATGTTTTTACGTGGTAGTATTTTAGCAATAAGGTATTCATTTTTGTTGTGTTGAATTTCAACATAATCTCCACAGATTGGCTTGTCTTTTCGGGCAAAGAAGCAAGCTTGTTCTTCTCCTGTAAATGTGTTAAGAACCAAAGCGGTTTGTTTTTGAGTTGATATAACGCGATATTTTTGCATGAAAGTATTTTACATATTTCAGGTGACATTAGGTAAAATAGGGCAAAATTTTTAAAGGAAAACTAAATGATAGATAAAAAGTCGAATTTAATTTGGATAGATTTGGAAATGACCGGTTTAAATCCATTAAAAGACCGCATAATCGAAATAGCCTTAATTGTGACAGATAAAAACTTAAATATCATTGCCGAAGGCGAAGCCATGGCAATTCACCAGCCGACTTCTGTTTTAGAAAAAATGGATGAGTGGAATACCGAACACCACACCGACTCAGGATTATGGGCGCGAGTAGAGGAATCTGATATAACTATCCAAGAGGCACAACAATTATCCATCGAATTTTTATCTGAGCACGTGCCAATTCACACCTCGCCGATGTGTGGCAATACTATCTGTCAAGACAGGCGTTTTTTAGCAAAATGGATGCCAGATTTAGAAAATTATTTTCACTACCGACAAATTGATGTCAGTTCAATAAAGGAATTGTTTAGGCGTTGGAACCCCGCAATTCTTGATGGTTACGAAAAGAAAGGCAACCACTTAGCAATGGACGATGTGCGTGAATCCATCGAAGAGCTGCAATATTACCGCCAATTTTTAGGTGAATTAGCCGCGAAATAGAAGCATTAGTGTCTGTATTTTTTACCGCTAAAAGCCAATGAAAAGATAAAGTGGTTTATGATTATACACACAATTAATGAAGTAATATCATGTGAAATAAAATGAGCACCTCTAAATTGTTGTGCCAGCCCAAACCCAAAGCCAATAAACAAGGTTACGCCAAGTGCTATGTTTTTGTATTCTGGTTTAAAAAGCCTAAAGTAATAATAGGTCGAAATCAAGGTGAACCCAGCACTGGCATGTGCAGAAGGAAAGCATCCAGAGGAGGGTAAGAACTCAGATTTATATGCCCACAGACTCATAAATGGTTTGTTTCCTCCAAATTGAATCAAATCCCAAGGACAATCGACATTCAATATATGTTTTAAGGTTGAGACGGTCATTGTTCCGACCAATAAAGCAATCATTAAGACAATGCGAGGGTACAAATCAAATCTATTTTTAAAATAGCTTATAAAGGACCAAATTACAAAAATTAAATAACACAAGATTAATAAATACTTGGCATAACGGTGTAATAATTCAGTGGTAATCCAAGCTTCTTTATAAACCCAAGCTTGGTGTGATGAGTAGATTAAATTTGCAAAATAGAAATCTAAATCAAAAACATGAATAACAACCAAGCTAATCAAAGACAAAATCAAAATCACCGTCAGGGGAAAAGGAGGCAAGATTTTATTCATGGGCAGTGATTCGGCAGCCAGCAAAGATGTCTTTTTGCGTTTGATAATAGGACGTTTTTAAGTTCAACAAACCGAGTAAAGAATGAAAAAGATTATCATGCGAAAACGATGAGTTGGATTTTTTATTTAAACAACGCGTGTCGATACCAAAGTTTTGTGAAAATTGATTTGAAAACCACAGTAAAAATGGCACATGAGTCTGAGCATCAGGCGCCATAAAGTAGGGGGTTCCATGCAGGTAAATATTGTTCTCTCCTAAAGACTCTCCGTGGTCGGAAATATACACCAAAGCGGTGTTATACTCCTTGGGTAGTTGCTTTAATTCCTCAATGACTTGATTGACAACATGGTCAGTATACAAAATAGTGTTATCATAAGCATTATTGATGCTCTTAGACTCACAATTTTGTAACTTGTTGGTGGAACAAACGGGAGTAAATTGTTCAAATTCTTTGGGATAACGTAAATAATAAGCAGGACCATGAGAACCTTTTTGGTGCATAACGATAAGCTGATTGTTTGGATTTTCGATAATCTGCTGCGTGAAGTTTGTTAACAAGATTTCATCAAAACATTCACCTGTCTCACATAAGGGGTTATTTTTTTCTTTGCTTAAATCAATAAAATCAACACGTTCACAAATGCCTTTGCAACCCGTGTTATTATCCCGCCATTGCACCGAAAAACCACCATTAGCAATAAAATCCAGTACGTTTTCACTATTATTAGCTTTGTTTTTAGAAAAGTTATCCCTATCTAAATGCGAAAACATGCAGGGCAGGGAAATCGCCGTACTGGTTCCACACGATGTGGTTTGTTCAAAGTTGATAATCTCTTGCTGTGAAAGTTTGGGGTTTGTAAGTTTGTCATAACCATTGAGTGAAAAATGATCCGCTCTGGCTGTTTCTCCCAAGACTAAAACGACAACAGTTTTGTCTTTTTTCTTTTGCCACAATTGACCGAGTTTAACATCTTGGCTGATTTTAGCCAGCGGCATGCGTGCACTTTTAAACCTTTGATTGGTATAAGAAATACTAGCAAAAATAAAATTCGTAGGCACAATGATATGTGAAATGTGGCGATTTCCACGCGCCAATGAAGCATAACTGGGATAACTTCCGTACAAAAGAATTGCTATCGTGACTAAGCTGATGATAATTACTTTTAGTTTAGTCAATAACTCTTGTTTCAATGTGTTGAATTTAACTTGCAATCTAAAAACAATAATAAGTGGTAAAATGCCTAATAAAAAGAGGTAAATAAACAAAGTGCTATTAACAAAATCAAAGGCCTCACTTGGGTTGGTTTCAATAACATTTTGAACCATATCCCGATCAATAATAATATTGTATTGTTGAATAAAATACAAAGCCATGGACGAACCAATAAAAACAAAGACATAAATCACTTTATAAGTGAATCGGTAACACAAGAGATTGAGCAATAAATTGATGAGAGTTAATAAAAGCAGAGCGACAGAACCCATAAACAACCAACCACTAAAATCCAGGGGATTAATAATGGATTTGAGTTCACTCCAAAATGGCATATTATAGATTAACAATAAAAAAACACTGGCAAGCACATGCAGTTGCCAAGGTTTTAATTTAGTTTTAGATTGATTTGTTGGGTTTATAAGCATTTAGCTGTTAGTGACTTAACACCTTGAAAAAAGCCAATCATTTTATTATATTCTGCTTAATTAGCAATAAATTAACTTAATAGTTAGGCTTACTTGTTCAATATCAGTCAATTTGTTCTTGTGCAAAGCTCACATCGCAGTTTTGTAGCGCATCCAGGGCATTGCATTGGGACGCATGTTGGTATAATTTCTTTGCTTTGCTTGCATTGGCACCTAATAACAATAAACCATTTGCGTACTCTATCGAAGTAATTGCCGTATCTGGGTTTAGTTCAAGAGAGGTTTCAAAATGCTTCAAAGCAATGGGTTTTTTTGCTCCATAAGTTAAACCACCTAACATAGCACCAACCTTATCAATGATTTCTGCATGGTATAAACCCATGGCGGTATGTGCCTCGGCATGATTAGGTTCTAGTTCAAGTGTTTTTTCTAAATAAGATTTTATTTTTCCTCCCAAACCTTGAGCCAGTGCTTTAGTAATAGAAATTCGTTGCGAATAGCGTCCCATAATTAGAGCACAAACAAAATGGTAGTTAGCAAAATCGGGTAGGGCAGCTGCGGCATCTTCGCATTTATTCATGCATTCTTTTAATAATGCTAGTGCTTGCTCTTCATCTTCACACAAATAATCACAATAAGCAGCAATAGAGCGAGCCAGTATAATGGCACCATCTTCACCCAAATCCAAAGCCATTTGAGCCGCTTGTGTAAAATCTCCATTATGAAACAGCAACCACGCATTGGCTTGTGCGGTTAATGCTTCAGTATCGCCCTCATAATCCAATGGATACACTTCTTGATCACCACTATGCAATTGCTCCCAAACTTGGGTAAGTTGTTCTAAATCATAATCAAATTTAAAGTCATTAGGAAGTTCTGCCCAGTTTGTGATTTTCATTGCAATTACTCATGTTTTTTTAATGCTAATATTATCAACAAAAAAAAGCGGATTGTAAAGTGAAAGAATAGAGTCTTTAGAATCCAATTAGAATAAATTGTCATAAAGGCGTTAATTAAACGAAGAGTTTGCCAAAGGTATAACCAATTCACTTTTCAAGAAACTTGCAAAATAGTTTTAAATAATGAACTAAAAACCTTGATTTTTTATCCAAATTTATTGTTTTATCAACCCCGCGACATAATACCGCAAAATTATGCGGCATATTTAATTCTAGGATGATTGAAATATTTCTGTACTCTTTTTGGTTGATTTTGAATATCTGACATATGTTTATGCACCTTAATTTCCATCTCGCCTTTTTTCTTAGTAGGAGCATCAGCTCTAAACTTTGCCTTTAAATCACAATTCAAATATTCATCAGGATTAAGTTCAGGGCTATAACTGGGCAGGTAAAATAGTTCAACTTTGTTAACCTTATCTTCTAGCCATTCTTTAACAACTTTTGCATGATGCACTCGTAGGTTATCAAGCACTAGAAATATTTTTTTATCGCTTGCTTTTATTAATTGTTTAATAAAAGTAATAAATACTTCTGCGTTAAACGATTTTGGATAAATCATAAATTGCACCTTGCCTTGATTAGTTATGGAAGAAATCATATTCACTCTTTCTCGTGCAGCATGCGACAATGTGATTGTTGGTGTTTTGCCAACAGGTGCATAACCACGAGGGTAATGCTCTATACTTGATATTCCTGTTTCATCAGCCCAATGTATTTCTCCTTGTTCTTTGATGCATTGTTTTTCAATAATAGGATACCTCTCATCCAGCCATTCTTTTACTGCTTTTGGTTGTTGTTCATAAGCTAGTTTCACAGGTCTTTGTGGAGTAAATTTCCATCTATGTAAATAATCACACAATGTTCGTTGTGGTATTTTTATTTGAAACTCTCTTTCAACTAACTGCTGTATTGCTTCATTTGACCAAAGTGCAAATGACAGTTTATATTGGTCAGGTGTTTTATCAACAATCATTTTTTGAATAACCTTCTCTTGTTTCACTGACAGAGTTCTACCATTGCCAATTGGGCGACCCCGTTTATCTTCGTTTGAAATTCTACCCAGTTTCTTGTAATTTATTATCCAGTTTGTGATTGTAGAATTTCTAATACCAAGTGTTACTGAAATGTCTATTTGCTTTGATCCAGCTTTAAACATTCTTACTGCTGCTCGTTTCAATTCTTTTCTAGCTTCTTTATTTAGTGTTCTTAAATCAATATTTTTCATACTGATATTATACCATATTTTGATGATATAATTGCGGTATTATTCCGCTAGGTTAATATTGTTTTATTGTTTTATTGTTTTATTGTTTTATTGTTTTATTGTTTTATTGTTTTATTGATAGTATACTTTGGTCAAATTAAATTATTGATTACTGATAGGTACCTGTCAAAAGACTGTTCGACTACCTAAAAAAAACAAGTAAACAATAACTGCTTGAGAGTTAAATAATCCGTGTGGGACGTGGTTGTTTAAAAAGCAATGACCCAAATCCATAAGGACGTGTTATTCTTTTTTCCCTTCCTCTTACCTCAGGTGCTCTTTATTTTGGACACTAAAAAGAGAAGCCCATGAAAAATATAACACTTTTACTTGCCTTGTTAATAACAACAATCTTAGCGCATGCCTCCGTTCCTGATGATATGCCAGAGAGCACCTACAATCAAATCATACAGCAAGTCATTCAAGATAAAGGTTATCTTGATATGAGTGCAGTACAAGAATCAATTGCACAATGGCAATTACAACAACCCTTGCCAGTTACAGATGGACAACTGATTGAATCTGGTACGTGTAGTGACTGTTTTGGAAATGACCAAGGCACTGATTCACAGTTTAAACAACCAAGAAATATAAAGGTTAAAGCAAAAAAACACAGCAATGGCAAGTACCCAAGCGTATTGAAAATAAAGTGGAAAAAACCCAAAAAGCTCGATGCAAGCATCAGAGATTTGTACACGCTCTCGCATTATTTAATCTACATAGCGAAGGATGGCCAATCCTATGAAATCCTAAGAAAAGAAGCCAAATATAAGAAAAATGGCAAGCTAAAAAAGAAACAAAGAATTAAATTTAAAGACAAAGAAACAGGTGCTTATTCGGTGCAGGTTCAGGCAGTTTATCAGCAAATCGTAACGAATAAAAGTCAGCAAAAGTCTTTTAATAAAGCTGGCGTATCTGAATCAACAAGCCCTTGGACGATTGCAAAAGTATACAAGGACACCCATTGTAAAATAATCATCAAATGCGTATAATGTGTCTTATGTTAATAGGTAGAATAAGATTTAGGAGTAATTTATGACAGTACCAAGACGAAGTTTAATATCCTTATCGGATACACCGTATTACCACTGCTACGTGCGTTGTGTTCGGCGTGCTTTTTTGTTTGGGGATGACAAATACACGGGGGTTAACTATGACCATCGCCGCGAATGGATTCGCGAGAAGATTTTATCCCAAACTGATGTCTTTGCCATTGACTGCTGTGCGTATGCGGTGATGTCGAACCATTATCACGTGGTACTTTTTGTGGATGAACAAAAGGCTAAGGACTGGGATAGACGTGAGGTTTTGCGTCGTTGGAAGCAATTGTATAATTTGTCTTACCTAACTGAGAAATACTATAATAAAGAAGCACTTACAAAAGAAGAACTCGATGCCATTTATGTCAATATCGAACTGTATCGCGAACGTTTGATGGATATTTCATGGTATATGCGCGGCATAAATGAGTCAATCGCACGACGCTCAAATGCCGAAGATAACTGCAAAGGAAG